>NZ_RQFW01000001.1 GCF_004770145.1 Leptospira bourretii
TCTTCGTTAACTTTGAATACCAAGGTTTTGAAGAAACAATCCTACGTTTGAATGCTATTTTTTTGGATCAAGTCGAGTTGCATATTGCATCACGTAAGATTCTACTAGGAAACAACCGTCGGATAGATGTGCCTCGCAAATTAAGTGGATCTATGAGCGAAAATTTTTGGCGAAAAGCGATCCCACCCTATGCTCCAATCTTTCCCGATGCGGATTTCCGCCACGATCGGTGGCAAAACGGTATCGGATGAATGAAGATCTTCTAAAGAACTTTACCATCCGATACTTAATCTTAAAAGGGAACGTATCTCATTTCATATGAATTCATCAATAGAAAATGGATGCAGTTCTCCTGAGCAATTTTTTTCGACCTACTACTTAATTACAAGTGATAGCAGATGAACCGATTTGACAGTTATAGGTTTGCTTATCAATGTTGAAAGAGAATGAAGAAGAACAAATAGACGCGCTATTAGTGAATGCCCTGACAGAATATTGCGTATTTGTGGGAAACCCAACTAGATAAGTACTTTGAAGTCCAGGGTTACTGAATTGGGCAGTTGATGTTGCTGTTCCTGCACAATTAGCAGCACTATATACTGCGACTGTATAAGTCGTTGAATTACTCAGTGCACCTGTTGATCCAGTAATATTTATATTCCCTTTTACATTAGAATTTACTAGTAGATACGAACAAACGATATCTTCAGCGCATGCTGTTTCTTTTTTTTCCTCACAATTTAAGACCAAAGCCAATGCACCTACAATCAATAAAACTTTAATTATTCTCATATAACCCTTAAATAAATTAATTTTGAATGCTTCAAAAGCGGCGTGCAACCTAACGGAAGCAACGGTAGAATCAGCAAACTCTGATTAGTTTGAAATTATATGATTAACCTAGTCAAGAAAATTTAAAATTCAGCTTCCGAAACACCGTGCACTTTTTTTAAATTTTTTTATAAAAAATAGATGAACATGCAATAATTAAATGCAGCGCTTTTTATTACTTTAGAAATTTATAATATTTTTTCTGTTATTTGCAATAAAATGGTGACTACTTATTTTTCTATTTAAGATTTCAAATTGCAAAAACTAGATTTACGAAGAATGTCGATCAGCATAAAATAAAATATTCCTCTTATCCATAGCAAGAAGGGTAAGTCAATGATCAAGGTTATGAAAATTATAGTTTTCTTTTTGCTTGGTATCCTCTTTGAAGTATCTTGAATGTGGGAATCATCATGGTTAGTGGGAAAATCATTCCATCCCGGAAGGAGCTGATATAACCACAATGGAAGGCTTAAAAGTATCCATCCATCAATTCGAACCCAAACATTTTCTATTTCCTTTTTTGGCTCATGCACTCTGAACCTTGATTGGGTCTGGATTCGTTTCTCGGTTTGTAACCTCTCATGCTTTAATTCATTCGTCTGTAGTCGGAATTTTTTTCCTTATTAGTGGAACCGTCGACATTCTGATGTTACCTTCACCCCTTTGGCTTATCTGCCAATGAGTTACTTGGGTTGCTTGGTTTTCCAAAAGAAAAAGTAGAATTCACAAAGTGGATTGTGATGAGAATCCGAGTGCAAAACACGAACAAATAAGAAGAAAAAATGGAGGATCTAGAGACCGGGTTGAAAGATTGGGAGAATTGTGCTAGGTGTAGCTTTTGGGAAAGAAAGCCCACAAGCCCGCCTCCACCACCCAATTCAGGGCGGGGGCAACTTTGTAGCAATGTGACATAGTTTATTTATGTTTACTTACGGGAAGGACCGGCCACTCGTTTTTGAATGACCTCATTCAATACTTCTACAAGCTCTTGGAACTCATCCCCTTTTCGAATGCGAATGGTTTCAATGGGATCTCCCGATGCCATCCGTTGTAAGGACCGTTTGATACTAAAAACAGGTCCTGCCATTTTATGTGATTTGAATACAGAAAATACAGTGATCAATAGTAGATAGAGGATGGAAAGAGTGACAACCGCATCAAACTGAATGGTATACATATTCAATTGGTGGTCATAACTCGGGAGGTAAATCTCGCGAGGAACAAACTTCTCTTTTGTTTCGCCTGGAGATGGGTCTTCGTTTTCCACTTTCCAAAACACAGTTTGTGCATCTTGGCGAAGACGAAACACAGCACCTCCATCATACTTGGCTTGGTTCAACCAATAGAGAAAACCTAAAGTCACAAGTACCCCAGATATAAATAATAAAGAATAATGAGCTAAAAACTTTAATTGGAATTCCTTATCGATAAGATAGTGAAAACGAAAGGTTTTTTTGTGATTTTGAGACATGGTTTCTTTTAAGGTGTTCCCCTAGGGTGTTCAGGAAGACCTTCTCAGAAAAAGATAATATTGTCAAAAACTTATAGAGATTAACGAATTTTTTCTGTTTCTAAGATCTTTTGAATCGGAATTTCAATCAAACCTTCTAATCCTTGGAAGTGAAGGTGTGTTTCTGATTGGCCAAGAATGACTCCTCGGTATTCTGTTCCATCTTCCAATCGTACAAGTTCTAATCTTGCGTGTTCTTCGTATAGCATAGACTCACGAGCAAGAATGGTTTGTGTTTGAAATGCCTTCAGTTCTTTATCTTCTTTCGGATGTAACTCGGAAGAAGATAAAGGCGATGCCTCACCGAGTTTGACAACCGTTTGTTGCCTAGAAGTAAGGATGAGATCCCCTACTGCCACTGAACCTTCACGCACGGCCACAATTTCGGATTGTCCATCAAATTGAACACTAAAAACAGTCCCTCTAACTTGTGTAAGATGTTCACCAGCCTGCACAACAAAATGACTATCCTTAGAAAGTTTCGAAACGGAAGCGAAGATCTTTCCTTTTTTTACTGAGAACTTTTGCGATTGAGAGTCATTTGATTTTTCGATTACGTCCATTACTACTTCTGAATTAGGAGTAATCCGCATCCAAGAACCAGTTTCAAAATCCAAATCAATTTGCGAAGTTCCTTCTGTAATGACAATATCTCCCGACGCTAGTTGGTAATGTTTCACCAGAGGAACAGGTTTGGAACTTCCTTGTGGAAGAACGGAAACCTTCCCCTTCACTGAGGAAACAAGAACCTTCAGAGGAGAAACCATCGGTTTGGATTCTTTGGCAGAAGGGGCCGCCACTTCCGATCTGTCTGAAGCAGATGGATCCAGGAAAAAAACAAAGAAAAGAGCCGCTGCCAGTGATAATGCAGACCCGCCCACAAAGGCAAGGCCCATTGGTTTGCGGAAAAAAGAAATTACATTATGAGTAGAAATTGGTTCTGGTTTGTATTCGAATTGGATCTGGCGTTTTGATACAGTCTCCCAGGAAGGAAATACAACAGACTCCGTTTTTTTGGCGGGTTTCCGAAGGAGTTCTTCCCATTTAGCGATTGTATGTTGCTTATCAAATTCGTTCATTGATTCTAATCCGGTACCAAATTTTCTCTTTTGGCTATGGCCAACACTTTCTCAGTGGCCCTTATGACCAAACGAGAAGCAGTAGAAACCGAAACTCCTAAGACCTCAGCGATTTGTACGAGCTGAAATCCTTCCACATTCTTGAGTAACAAGGCAGACCTTTCTTCTTCCGAGAGTTCTCCCAAAAAGGAATAAAGACGATCTTCTAAGTCTTGGTATTCCGCTTTGGTTTCGAGTTTCGGATTGTGGCTATGAAACTCGATCTCATCGGAGACTATCTCCCTTGTTGTAGAAAATTTTTTAGCATAATTGATCGATAAATTGCGGGCAATTGTGTACAAGACCATGACGGACTTCTCTTCCGAGAGACCGGCGTTGCCATAATGTTTATGGAAACTTAAAAAACTGTCTTGCATCAAATCCATTGCCGTGTCCGCATTTTGAGTGTACTTGTAGAGGAAGTCATAAATACGTTTATGGCTTCTTTCATAAATTTGACTCATAGAGACAGTTTTGTCTGACACAATCTTGTATGTGTTGGTAAAACCGAGTCTCTGACAAGTAAAATCCCGTTCTTCTCTATAAAAGTAAACAAACAGGACAGGTCAGATTCTCAAGAAATCCAGATTATTTTTCTCTCAAAAGGGCATCATTCGCGGCATTTTTATAAGCACCAATCATGGTTGGGTAATTAAAAATATGTTCGGTGAAATACTCAATCGGAGCCTTGAGATTCACCACACATTGCCCAAGAGCAATGAGCTCTGTTGCTTTGTCAGATATGATATGAACTCCCAAAACTCTTCTGGATTGTTTATCAAAAATGATTTTTAAAAGTCCCACTTGGTCACCGCTGATTTGAGCGCGGGTGATGGTATCAAACCTTGCCATTCCCACTCCATAGGAAACCCCGCGGGCTTTGAGAGCTTCTTCCGTTGGTCCTATGGTGGCAATCTCAGGCAATGTATAAATCCCAATGGGAAATTCTTCTGCATCCACTGGAACAGAAGGATGACCAAACATATGTTTTGCGACATAAGCACCTTGGTACATTGACACAGAAGCCAAACTAGGGAATCCAATGACATCTCCACAAGCATAGATATTAGAAACATTGGTTTGATAGTTTTCATTTACCAAAATTTGTTTTCGATCATTGGGAGCGATTCCAACAGATTCTAATCCTAAGTTGTCTACATTTCCCAATCGGCCACGAGAAATCAGAACTTGGTTGACTCGCACCACTTCACCTTTGTTAGTTGTGAGTTCGAATCCTTCCTCATTGGGAAGTTTGTTGTACTTTGTTATGGAGGAATCCACATGGATGGAAATCCCAGATTGTTGCATGATACGGGTCATTTCATTTGACACATCTTCATCCAAAAAACCAAGGATACGACTTTGAGAATCAAAGAGATGAACCTTCACTCCAATATGAGCAAAAATTGTGGCATATTCCGACCCAATGATTCCAGCACCCACTACCGCTAAAGAAGCTGGCATCTTTTTCATCGCAAAGAGCCCATCACTATCGTAGATTAAGCCATCTTCAAAAGGAATGTTTTCGTTTGTGGGCCTACGAGGGCTACTACCCGTGGCAATGAGAATGTTCTCGGTTTCATAAACTTTTTTTCTGCCAGCGGAGTCAGTGACTTCTACATGATTGGCATCCACGATTTTTCCCCAACCAGTAAGAGTTGTGACTCGGTTTTGGATCATTTGTTCGCGGGTGACATCTTCTTCTTTTTCAATCACAGTTCCGGCACGAAACATAAGTTCCTGTAAAGTAAGCATTGCCGGTTGTGGTGATTGTAATCCGTGTAGTTTGGACAATTTTAAATTTCGATAGAAGCGACTCGTTTCTTGTAAGGATTTGGAAGGGATGGTTCCGTAGTGGACACAACCTCCACCCAAGTAAGGGTCTTTTTCTATAATGGCTGCTTTTTTTCCCATTTTGCTTGCTTGGATAGCAGCTTTTTGTGCGGCAGGACCGCCCCCGATGGCGAGTAAATCAAAACGATTGATGGACATTTGCTAAAAAAACAATACCGACGAAGTGAAAAATAGCAAGGAAAAATTGACAAACCAAATTGGGAGTCCAGTTCTTCGTCATTTTCACCTAACAAAGTACTACATGAAATACAAAATATCTTGCTTTGAAAACTCATGGTCTCATGTTTCATCCATCCTATGGAATTCTTTAAAATGATCCAATCCGGACTTACTTCTGTCTGGAAAATCCTTTCCGAAGGAATTAGAGCCAAACTTGCTTGGTTTACTGGCACCCTAATTGCACTTACGATTCTTTTGCTTTCCATCATCACGGTTCGCCAACAGACGGCCATCCTCTCTGAGAGTTATGAAAAACAAGCAGCCGTCTCCAAAAATTTCATCGCAAGTTTGGTGATGGAGATTGAGAATATATCGCAAAACTTAATCCGGATCGAAGAATTCAAATCGAGGATCGAAAGACAAAGAGAAGAACTAAAAAAATATCGAACTGCGAAAGTGGTCACTAAGAAAAAAACAGTTTCTGTCTTTGGATTCCAAACCAATCTTTTTGGATCTCTTGGTACTTCCAAAGTAGTGAAGAAAGTAGACACTTTTTTTTCCGTTTATTTAACAAAAGATGATGTGGATGTTTTGGAACGAGAAATTCGCCACCAACTTCGAGAAGCTGCCAACAGAAATATCAGTGAAAGAGAATGGAATACTCTCGTTCACCTTGCTTCTTCTTATGTGCGCAATGAAGAAAAGTATTTGGAGATCCAAAAACAAACGCCACCAGAAGACCCAGAAGCAAAAACAAATTGGGAAACCAATGTTAAAAATCTAAAAAAAGAAATTAGAAACCATAAATCACAACTGGACCTTTTTATCGCCAAGTTCTATGCTGATTCTAAAAAAAGAAAACTAGAAGAACTGGGACTCGATACCAAACTCTTTCGGATCCAAACCTTCCCTCTTTCTGCCATGATCCAGGGGGAAACCTCACTCGCTTCTTTTGACACACAGATCATCGACAATACTTCTCCCCTCGCCAAAATGGATCAGTTTGACCAGATGGAAGAGAGTTTGGTAGAATCTTTCCAACGATTGTCGGATGATATTTCTTCACTTGATGAAAACGAAAAACAGTATGTGTATGAATGGGAAGAAAGAGAAATCCAGGCCCTCCACTCTCCCCTTTTCCGTCATCAAAACTCAACTAAAAGAGCCTTTAACCTAAGTAGTGTTAAATCTAGTTTGGGAGATTACAGAGAAGTGATCAAAGAAGATTATCGGATCACAAACGAACTATCAGAACTCATTCCAAAACTAAGAGAACGCATTCAATTTTTGAAAAATGCAAAACCACCTATCCCTCCGGCAAAGGACAAACTTTTTACCAGTTTCTATAAATCCTATGGGGAACTCATCACAGAGAGAGATAAAATTTTTGATGAAGTCACCACAAACTATCCCATTCCCTTAGAAACTTGGGAAAAAATCGAAGCTTTGCGAAGTTTGCGAGACGTTACCTTGGAAGATTGGGTTTTGATGAAATTCAAAACAGATCCCACCGAATATGAACGTTATTACCAAGATCCTGATGCAAGGGAAATCCAAAGGACTCGTTGGAAAGCCATTCGCAAATGGATTCTCACCGCCGAACAAGAAACACCTACGAAAGAATTAAAAAAACTATTCCCCGATGGAAGTTTTGGTCATTCCCGAAGCGAATCAGAAGAAATCATGTGGAAGTTGGATGGGACTCATCTTTTGGAATCGGAAAATGTCCCAAACCTTGTATTACGTGATAATTTTTCTGGACTGATTCGAACACTTGTCGATAGAACCGATGGAATTCGAGCCATTAAAGACAATAGAAATCAAATTGTACTCACTGCCATTACCATCTGTTTGGTGGCAATTCTTTTTGCCATTTTTATTTCTGGTGTGGTGGTTCAAAAAATTCGCAACATCATTCGAAGTGCAGAAGATGTGGGCCATGGAAATCTTCATGTCCATTTTGATGATGGTGGAAACGATGAATTTGGAAACCTAACAGTCGCACTAAACCAGATGGTTTCCGGATTAAAAGAACGTGAAAAAATGCGAGGAGTTCTTGGAAGTATGGTGGACCCAGTGGTGGTCGGAGAAGCTCTCAAAGATTTAGAAAAACTAAAACAAGGAAGTGAAAAAATCATCACTGCTTTCTTTTCTGATATTGCTGGATTTAGCACCATTTCGGAAAAATTAAATTCAAAAGAACTTGCTAATCTTCTAAACGAATACTTATCAGCCATGACCATCATTCTGAAACACCATGATGGAGTTTTGGATAAATACATTGGGGATGCCATTGTGGGAGTTTTTAATGCCCCACTGGATGTGGAAAACCATTGTTTAAAAGCAGTTTCAGCCAGTGTTGAAATGCGGGATAAACTCGAGGTCTTAAAGGCTGAGTGGATAGAGAAGGATAAATACATCCCCGAAGCCCATACAATGAAGTTCCGCATTGGACTAAACATGGGTTATGCGAAAGTTGGATTTATGGGAACAGATGCCCTGGCTTCCTATACAATGATGGGTGATACTGTCAACTTAGCGGCACGGTTAGAGGCGGCTGGAAAAGATTATGGTGTTTGTATTTTGGTTTCTGAATTTGTTCATGATGAAGTCAAAGACCATTTTTTCACAAGAAAGTTGGATATTGTGCGAGTGAAGGGAAAAACCAAACCAGTCACTCTCTATGAAGTCAGAGCCAAAAAAGGCGATGAAACAGAAGAAGATCGTAAGTTTGTGGAAGCCTATGAAACTGCCCTTTTTTCTTATTTGAACCGCAAGTTTGAAGAGGCAGGCAAAAAATTCTACACACTCCTCACCACAAATGGGGACGAAGCCTGCAAACTCCTTTGGGAACGGTGCCAATATTACTTAGAAACTCCCCCAGAACCAGACTGGGATGGTGCTTTTACAAGGACAAAAAAGTAGGAAATCTGCGAAATATTTCAATAAAATGGAAATTTCATCCAATAAAGTATAACAATTTCTTGCATTTTCAGAAGTGAATTTTAGAATTGGAATCACTCATCTTACAGGAGAAAAACCATGGCACTACGTTTAGGCGACGAAGCACCGAATTTCCAAGCGGAAACCTCTGAAGGCAAAATTGACTTTCATGAATATTTAGGACAAGGTTGGGGGATTTTGTTTTCTCACCCGAAAGACTACACTCCAGTTTGTACAACAGAACTTGGATACGTGGCAAAAATTAAACCAGAGTTCGAAAAACGTAATGTGAAAGTGATCGCACTTTCTGTTGATCCTGTGGACAGCCACAAAGGTTGGATCTCTGATATCAACGAAACACAAGGAACCAAAGTAAACTACCCTATCATTGCGGATGCAGATCGTAAGGTATCTAACCTTTATGATATGATTCATCCAAATGCAAGTGAAACCACTACCGTTCGTTCTGTATTTGTTGTCGGACCTGACAAAAAAGTAAAATTAACTCTTACTTATCCAGCATCCACTGGAAGAAACTTTGATGAACTTTTGCGTGTGATTGACTCTTTACAACTCACTTCACAGTTTAGCGTAGCAACTCCTGCGAACTGGAAAGATGGAGAAGATACAATCATCGTTCCTTCTGTTTCTGATGAAGATGCGAAGAAAAAATTCCCTAAGGGATTTAGAACCATCAAACCTTATTTACGTTACACACCACAACCAAATAAGTAAAATTTAAACTTGGCGGGTTCTCCCACCCGCCTATTTTCTACTTATGAATATCAAACTAAGTCGCATTGAAACCCCTTATGTTTTAGAAGCAACGAATGAATCTGGTAATTCCATTCGTATCGATGCCTCCCCTGAAATTGGTGGAAAAAATTCTGGTCCTAGGCCTATGGAACTTTTGATTATGGGTCTTGCTGGTTGTAGCAGTATTGATGTTTTGATGATTCTAAACAAACACAGAATCGAAGTGAAAGACTACTCTGTAGAAGTAGATGCCGAAAGAGAAAAAGTCGAAGAAGCCAATCTCTTTAAAAAAATCCATTTGAAATTTAAAGTAAAGGGTGATTTTAAAGAAGAACAAGTCAGACGTGCGATCGATCTAAGTTTAGAAAAATACTGTTCTGTTGCCAAAACTTTAGAAAAAACAGCAAAAATCACTTACGAATTTGTGTTAGTTCAATAATTTCCAACTCAATAAAAACATAAAAGTGGCGATTCTTTTTTGGAATTACCAAAGTAGGAAAAGTTTGTTTTCCCTACTTCCGAGTTTTTTCCTATTTTAATTCATTTAAATCCCAACTGTATTCATTATAAACAATTTTGGCATCCGGTTTGATGGTCTCCTCAAAACCTTCCTGCACATATTGAATGAGAGTTGTTTTTTTGGTAAAATCAGTTTGGAACCAGTTAAAAATTTTACTTAAGTACAGAGTGTTCGTTGTTTTATCATAAGAATTCTTTTTTGGATTTTTTAAGAATCCGAGTTTGGCAAACTGAAGTTGTTTTTCTAACGAATTAGGGGTGTAGGCTTCTGAAACTAAATAAGGACAACCAATGGAGGCACAAACAATCGCAAAGTGAATCCTTGGTTCATTAAAATCCTTTCTTAATTTTTCATGTTCAATCCAATCTAGATGTCTAGATTTTCCAAGGAGAGTATAAAATTCTTTTTTCCAAGGAATCCCACGAGCTAAATTAATTTTGGAAAATGGAGATCCAATTTCTGTGATACTCTCAACAGGGTAATGGTCTAAAATCAATTTCACAGTGAATGCATTGTATGCGTTGATTAAAAAACTAATTTTTTCTTTTTCGTTGAAACCTTGGTATTGGGCCTCAGTCACCTTTGAAAGAGATTCTAAATACTGTTTAAAGGAACCCTCTTCCGACTGAATTCCTTTATAGGAAACAAGTCCGTTCTTCACATTTTTTTTTAGAATGGAATCCCAAACAGAATGTTTATGATCAAAACCCTGGGCAAAAGCCCCTTGCCATAATCCAATACAAAGAAATGTAAAAAGAAACTGTTTCATAATGACCACCCATTAACTTAGACAGACCCAAACCAATTTACGAACTAGAATTTTTATGACAAACTATTCAAATAACGGCTAATCCCCTGGATCACCGGTGCGGGGATCTCATGTCCACCGTTAAAAGCAATGAATTCACCTAGTAAACCTGAATTGCGAAGTAACTTTTCTAGTTTTTTCGCATTCGCATAACCAAGAATAGGATCAAATTCTCCGTGGGATTGGAAAAAACGTAAAATAAATTTTTGGGGGGCCAATTCTTTCCAAAGTGTTTCATTCACAAGTGCACCCGAAAGGATCATCAGTCCTTTGGAGACTTCTTCTTTTCTAAGTGTTAAGTCTGTCGCAAGCATAGCACCTTGAGAAAATCCACCTAAAATCAGTTGGCTCCAGGGAATGCCAAGAGCATCTAACATTAAATAAGCGGCTTCTCTTGCGACATCCATCCCTTCTGGGTCTCTGTCGGCAAAATTTCTAAAATCATTTTTGCGGATTGCTTCTTCCAAAGCGGCCATATCAATGGGAAACCAGGCACGACCGGAATAACCAGGCATCAGAGGTACACTTAAATGCCCATGAGGGAAAACCCAGTTGAACTTTTGATCAGTCACTAACACTTCGTGGATGGGATATAAATCAAAAGCACTGGCCCCATAACCGTGAAACATGACTACAGTTGGTGCATCTGGATCTCCTTTGACTCGAAGAACTTGTAAGGGTCCGAGGGTTTCTAAATCGTTTTCATTATCTAACATAGTTTAACCGAAGAGTGAAGGTTGGTCCTCATTTTTTGAATCGGAAGAAAAGTTGGTCACAGAAATTCCTAAAAGTCTTATTTTCTTCATAGGTTCTGTGTTTTCCTTCCAAACATTTGCTAACAGATTCGAGGATTGTTGGAAAAGGTTGTCTGCCAAGTAGAAAACAGAATCGGATGAAATAGATTTTTGTTTCACTGTAAAATCTTCAAATTTGATTTTTAAAGTCAGTGTTTTTCCTTGTTTGTTTTTCCGACCCATCCGCAATTCTAATTCTTTAGATAAATTCTCTAAAGTGAGTAACAAATAAGCAAAATCTTCCGAATCATGGGAAAAGGTTGTTTCAACACCTATGGATTTGGGATCACGAAACGGAATGACTTCTCGGTCATCAAGCCCCCTTGCCATCCGATAAAACACGGCTCCCATTTTTCCAAATTCCCCAACTAAAAAAGACTCTTCTGCTTTTCGTAATTCCGATCCTTTTGTATATCCTAATTGCGAAAGACGTTCATAAGTTTTTTTCCCGATTCCAAAAAAACTATAAAGAGGGATGTCATCTAAAAATTTTTCTTCTTCACCTGGAAGAACCACATATAACCCGTTAGGTTTATTTTTTTCAGAAGCCATTTTTGCTAAAAATTTATTTTGGGCAACACCCGCAGAACAAGTAAGTCCTGTTCGATCAAATATTTTTTTCCGAATTTCTTTTGCGATCGTACTTGCTAGTGGCATCTGTAATTTGTTGGATGTGACATCTAAATATGCCTCGTCCAAGGACAAGGGTTCCACTAAGTCTGTGTATTCCAAAAATATAGAACGAATTTCTTTGGAGATTGATTTATACACTTCAAACCGAGGTGGAGTAAAAATGGCATCTGGACAAAGTTTGTAAGCCTGAAAACAAGGGATGGCAGAGCGAACACCAAACTTCCTTGCCTCATAACTTGCCGCACATACCACTCCCCTTGAATGCGGAGAACCACCCACAACGACAGGTTTTCCACGCATTTCAGGAAAATCTCTTTGTTCTACAGATGCATAAAATGCGTCCATATCAATGTGGATGATCTTTTTCATTTCTCTTGTCTAACCAAATCAAACTTTATCAAAAATCTCTTGCCAAATGTTTTTTGCAACGAATCCTTCATGAATTGTGTACACAAAACAAGCTCCGAAAATTTTGGTGGTCGATGATAACGAAACCAATATTGAGATTATCACTCATATTTTACTTGGCCAAGGATATGAAGTGGCGGTTGCTTACGATGGTGAATATGCCCTAGAGTTAGCGGAAGCACTTGACTTTGACTTAATTTTACTGGATATTCTACTTCCAGGGATTAGTGGACTTGATGTTGCCAAACGTTTGCTTGTGATGGACAGGTCAAAAAACACTCCGATTCTTTTTTTATCTGCACTCAACGAAACAAGCGATATAGTCAAAGGTTTAGAAACAGGAGCCGTTGATTATATCACAAAACCTTTTCAAGAATCCGAAATTTTAGCTAGAATCAGAACTCATATCAAAATCAAAACTTTAGAAAAAGAAAGAATCGATCTTCTACAAGCCATTCAAAAAGATTTGGAACTTGCAAAAGCAAATCAAGAAAATTTAGTCACCTTCCAATTCCCACCTTCCCCACTCTATCAAATTTATACATCTTATAAACCTATGGAATTAGTCGGCGGAGATCTAATCACCTACGATTTGTTACCTTCTGGTGATTTGGACATTTTATTTGGAGATGTGACAGGTCACGGAATTGCTGCAGCGATGGTTTCTCTTATGGCCATCATTACTTTCAAAACAATGGATAAATCTTTTTTATCACCGAGCGAAAGTTTATATTGGATTCATAGTACACTCACTCCTCTCATCAGCACTCATTTTATTAGCGCAATCTATTTACGTTATAAAGCAGAAGAAAATCTTTTGTCATACTCCATGGCCGGCCACCATCATATGTTTTTGATTCGTGAAAACAAAATCATCAAACTCGGGACAAAGGGATTTTGCCTAATGATGTTTCCCGATCAACTCAATGCGGAAAACGAAGATATTTTTCTAAACTCAGGGGACAGATTGTTTCTTTTTTCTGATGGGATGTTTGAAGTCCCCAATGAAAACGAAGAATATTTGGGAGACCAAAAATTTGCGGAACTCATCGAAACAAGAATCCATCTCCCTTCAAAAGAATTTCTGGAATCCATTCAGGAGGAAGTTTTAGTTTATTCTGGTGGGAAAGTAGCAGACGACATGACTATGTTACTTTTGGAAATCAAATGATCGACGAGTTTTTAGCCATTTTGATTGCATCTGGATTGTTGTTTGTAGCCTATTATTATCATAATGCATATCGAAGAGAAAAAAAGCTTAGGTTAATCCTTTTTAGAAAGAATTTAAGTAATTCAGAAGAAATTGAACGCACCATTCGAGAAAAAGAAAAACAATACCAAGACATTTATGATACGGCAAACTCCATTATCATTCGCTGGAGCCCCGATTTTAAAATCCATTCCATCAACCCTTATGCAGAAGAATTTTTTCAAATAGGAAAAGATTCTGCCGAAGGTAAAGATGTTGTATTGGATTTATTTCAAATACCTTTTGAAAAATCCAATGAAGTGAAGTCCCAATTATGGAATATCTTCCATAGACCCGAACAAAATATCCGTCAAGAATATGATGTATTCATTGGAGAAAATGACAAACGAACTGTAACCTGGTCAAACCGAATTTTAAAAAATGAATTCGGATACCCCTACGAAGTACTGTCTATCGGGAATGATATTACTAACCGAAAAATAGCGGAAGAAAATTTAATGAAATCTTATGAGAGGATTTTGGATCTTTATAACAATGCTCCTTGTGGTTACCATTCTCTCGACAAAGACAATACCATCGTTTCTATCAACGATACCGAGCTCGATTGGTTAGGTTATGCGAGGGAAGAAATTGTAGGAAATTTTAAATTTAGCGACTTACTAACAGAGAGTAGTCAAGATAAATACAAACTGATTACCGACTCCTTCCCAAACGAAAACCTAACAGGCGTAGAATTAGAATTTATTAGAAAGGACAAGTCTACTTTTTTTGTTAGTTTAAACTCAACTGCTACCTTTGACAAGACTGGAAATTTTGTAATCAATAAGTCAACTGTGTTTGATATCACCGATCGCAAGCTAGCAGAAGACAAGTTAAACGATTATTCTCAGAAAATCCAGTTACAAAACAAACGATTACAAAAAGCAGTGGAAGCTGCCATCAAAGCAAATCGTTCGAAATCAGTTTTCTTTTCAAAAATCACACATGAATTAAGAACACCTCTTCATGCAGTCATTGGATTTTCACAAATTTTAGAAAAGGATCCAAACTTACCCAATCATTTGAAAGGTTATGTAGACTCTTTATATGAAAATGGAGTTCATCTTTTAGGAATGATCAATGATATTTTGGATCTTTCCAAAATCGAAGCAGGGAAAATGACAGAGACCCGAGAATCTTTTTCTCTCGTCCAACTTTGGGACACATTATTCTCCATGTTTTCTTACCGGTTTTCCGAAAAATCCATAAGTTTTGAACTGTTGAATGCCTCGGTGATCGAGTCTTGTTTTTATGAATCGGACTTACAAAAAATTCGCCAAATACTTGTGAATTTACTTGGGAATGCTTTGAAGTTCACCCACAAAGGTTCTGTCAGTTTAGAAATCAAAGTGAATCGGAATCCAGAACATTCTTTCGATATGGTGTTATTCATCGTCAAAGACACCGGGATAGGAATTCCAAATGATCAATTACATTCTATTTTTGAAGCTTTCCAACAAACCGAACAAGGAAGCTCTTATCAAGAAGGAACAGGACTTGGTTTATCCATTTGTCATCAGTTAGTAGAATTTTTAGGAGGAACCATCTATGTGAAAAGTACCATTGGCGAAGGATCAGAATTTGGATTTGAAATTCCTTTGACTCGGTTAGAAACCATCCCGAATGAATTATTAAAAAAATCAAAAATCGGACCAACCCACACAAGAGAACTGGGAGAAATCGCAAAACAAGATGAATCAGAAGTAGAGTTTGTTCACAACTTTTTAAATACTTCTCCGCAAAACTTAAAAAAAGAAATCTTACAACTGATCCGAATTCAAAACTTTGGGCAACTCATTGGTGTTTTAGATACGATCCAAACCGAAGACAAAGGGAAATTGATCCTAGAACAAAAAGTAAAAAACAAAAAATATAAGTTCTTAATCGATTTGGTTCAATCCTCTAATCCTTCCGAGTGATAATATCAATTTTTTGATATCCATTTGATTTTAATACATCAGTCGCAAAAACAAAAAATTCAAATTGTGCCCGTTTATCTACTTCCAGAACAACACGAGAAGCACCATCCTCATTTTTAGGAATCATCTGAGACAATGATTCTTTTGCAGTTTCCTTTCCATCAAAATAAATAACACCCAAATGATTGATTACAATTTTAAACTTAGGTGTTTCCTCTCCAATCGATTCTGTTTTAGATTTGGGTAGGTCGAGTTGTAAAGTGGAAGTAGTTTCAGTAAATCGAACTGCCAACATTAAAAAAATAAGCAATATAAATAAAACATCAATCAAACTGCTGATATCAATCAGTGCATTCGGACTTGATTTACGGAGTTTCATTTTTTTGAAAAATCCTTTACCAAAAGTTCCGAAATGTATCGGATTTTGTTTTCGGCAAATCTATGGAAATAAAGTGAAGGAATCGCTACAAGAAGACCTGCAATTGTTGTATTGAGTGCATCCTTGATTCCACCGGCTAACACTTCCAAGCTGACCTTCCCTTGTGATTCCATGGCTCCAAAAGCGGAATTAATTCCAATCACCGTACCAAGTAATCCAAGAAGCATAGAAAGAGAGGCAATTGTCGGTAACCAATGAATGGTTCTTTCCAAAGGAGAAAAGAATAATTCTAGTTCTTCGTCCGTTGGTTCTTTGGGAAAAAGTAAAACACGAAAATCAGAATCCTCTAGTTTTCGAAGTCCCAAGACAATTCGAAAGAAAAAATAGAAGGAAGTCAGTGAAAAACAAAAAAGAAGAATAAAAATCAAAATTGCGGGAATTGAAAATGTCCAATTCATGGATGTATCGACCTCTATGAACCAATACCAACTCCCATCCCAAGAAAAGAAACCGGAATATGTAAGAACCAATTTTGATGGAATCGCGAAGGCTTATGATCGATTCAATGATTGGAATAGCTTTTTTCTCCATAGGATTTGGAAAGATTGGGTGGTGAGAGAGGCTCGGAAAAGCGTACCTTCTGCCAAATCCGCCCTCGACCTTTGTTGTGGGACAGGAGACATTACCCTTCGGCTTTCTAAAGACCCAAACTTAAACCGAGTGGTAGGCCTTGATTTTTCAGAGAAAATGTTGTCCTTTGCCATCCGTAAGATTCCCAATAACCCCAAAGTCGAACTCCTCATCGGCGATGCGATGAATCTAAAACAGTTTGCCGACGGTAGTTTTGATATTGTGACCATGGGATTTGGCCTTCGTAATGTGTCTGACTTACGAAAATGTCTTTTGGAAATCAAACGAGTATTAAAGAAAGATGGAGTTTTTGTGAATTTGGATGTGGGACGTGTGAGACCAAAATTCTTAAAATTCTTTGCCGATTTTTATTTCTTCAAAATGGTTCCTCTTTTTGGGTATTTGCTCTACGGAAAGGAAAATGAGATGTTTGACTACCTCCCGCATTCCTCAAAGGTCTATCCCGACCAAGAAACCCTATCAGCCATTCTCACAGAACTTGGATTCCGAAACGTCAGGTTCCAGAACTTTGTATTTGGTAATGCCGTTGCCCACGTAGCGACTAACTAATATTAAATAAAACAAATCAGATTTATGTCTGATTTGTTTGGGAAATCGTTCTTTTTTTTGATCGGTGCCCGTACATCTCCCCAAAAATCCAATGGATTTCCCTAAATTTCATGAAATCTGCGTTGTATTTTTAGCGATTTTGTCGTTTAATTCCCTATGCAGGTAGGAAATCTCAACATGAAACGATGGTTCGTTCTTTTCACAATTCCCCTTATATTATTGGACTGCTCCAATAAAAAGAAAGGTTTATTACTTCTCCCATTTTTAGGTCTAGGAGATGGAAGCACTCAGCAAGCTGCTACATCTTCAGCCAATACCGGTGATGGCACATTCACAGTGGTTGGATTAGAAACCACTGACCCAAACCAAGTCACTCCTCCCACAGAAACAACAGGTGGTGCTACGACTGGTGACCAAACCACAACAAGTCCTGGGACTCCTGTTGCGACTACCCCAACTCCCGCACCAACGACCGTAAACAATGAAACAACTGTCGTTGTTGTAGACCAAACCAATAACGGTGGGGATTTTAATTTTGAAACCAACGTAACAGTTCCCGTCACTGTCGTGATCGAAAACGAAGCAGGTCCCGTGGCAAACGCACCTGTAACAGTGACTGAAACAACAACTACGGGAGAGCCAAATGTTGTAGGAACGGGAACCACTGATTCCAATGGTTCTGTTACCATTCCTATCAGTGTGCCACCAACTGTGACCACAGTGGAAGTGAGTGTGATTGGGGTGAATCCGACAACAGGAGAAGTGGTTGAAATTACAGGTTCTGCTCCCATCCAACAACCTTCTACAGGTTCCGGATCAGAAGGATCAGGAACAGTTGTCGTAGCTCCAGTTGTCAATGTTGATACAACTAACTTCCAACCAGTGAATGGTTGTGTGCAAGCTGTTGACTCTGATTGTGACGGTGTTGCCAATTCTTATGATGAATTCCCAGACGATCCAAGCCTTGCAACAACAGCACGTTCCGGTCGATACACAATTGCTTTCGAAGATATGTATCCTTCTGCAGGAGATGCAGATTTAAATGACCATTCAACTGTATTCAGCACAGAGATGGACAAAACACCAACAAACAAAGTAAAGACGATTCGTGGAACTTACACCCATGTAGCAAAAGGTGCAGGATACAATCATGAATTAAGACTTTCTTTGGATGTCCCAACCAATGCAACTGTACAAGTGAATTATATTGATGGAAGTGGCCAACCATGGAATGGTTGTGTTTCTGCTTCCAAATACACTGCCAATGCAGTGGGAGATTGTACTGGTGGAACTTTAAATACAGCACAGCTCAAACGAGGGATTCTAATTCTTCCAAGTTCTGACAAAACTTTGTTTGGCAAAAAGAACGCTCCAAGTGCAGGAACTACGTTTACAATCAATGATTTTGTTCGTGGTGTCACTGCTCAGGTGACGATTACCTTTGAAGAACCAGTGGATTTAAACGCGACGAAAAACCTTGTAGGTGGTCACCTCAACTACTTCCTTGCCATCAACCAAAAGACAGATGGAGTTTACCGACAAATTTATCGCCCTGGTTACTTCACAAATAGTGCAGGAAAAGATTCTTTCTTAGACAGTAAGGGGTTTCCATGGGCTATCATTGTTCCAGGAATCTTCAACCACCCTACAGAAGGGGCCGACATTCGTAAGCCATCGACTTCGGGTTATATCTTCTTTAACTCTTGGATGAATTCTAATGGAGTGGCTCATAAAGATTGGTATTTACATGTAGACCAAATCCCAGCACCTAACCGCCCATCGTATGTGGTTCGAGTTAGCGATTTTTATGCTGACAATGGATTTTCTGCCTATCTAATCAAAGCAGTACGCAAAAATGCTCTAGAAGTTTCGGCAAGTTTGATTGTCGTGGGAGCTGCCCTCGGGTTCCTCATGAAAAAACGATTGCAAAAAAAACAAGCAGCTTAACTTAACAGACTAACCTGCTTACAAAAGAAATCCTTCCTTCATTCTATGGGGGAAGGATTTTTTGTTTTATGGCCTCAGTCCTTCGGTTTGCAACCAATGAATATTTTCTTTCAGGGAACTTTGATTCTGACTTAAAATCCCAAAATCCAATCCTCATCGATCCCCTTTGGAAAGGAACCAAACTAGAAGCACCTTTACACCATTTCCCCCTTCCCACTTTGGACTCACCAAATTCTTTTTGTATTCTCACATCGGGATCCACTGGGCTTCCGAAAATGGTTTGGAAAAAATGGGGAGAAATTGAAAACGAAATCTCATATTGGACAATGTTGCCGGAAATCCAAAGACTATTTACTAATGCAGACAAAGTGCAAGTACAGGTCCCACTTTGCCATTTGTATGGACTGCTTTGGGGATTTTTAATCCCCAAACGATTGGGGGTTTTGGTCGAAGGAAATCCAAATCCAGAAGGCGGAGATTTATGGATCACTTCAGCCCCACAACTGCAGAAGGCTTTCCATTCTGAGAAAAAACTTCCTCTTCATGCAATCGTTTCAGGAATGAAATTCCCTGTGCCACTTGCTCGTTCCCTAAGGGATCTAGGTGGGATCTCAATCACAGAAATCTATGGAGCAACAGAAACTGGGGCAATTGGGTTTCGAGACCCACTACGACAAAATAGATTCCAAATCCTTTCGAGTATTGAAACAAAATTTCGATCCGTAGAAGGTATGGCAGAAACAGAATTACAAATGAAAAGTCCCTTTTTATCACATACATCCTTTCTTTTGAAAGAGGAAGGTTGGGAAGAACAAATCATACCACCTAGCGAATATTACTCGACAAATGATTTAGGAAACTTCTCTGATTTAGGATGGTATCTTTTCGGTAGAAAAGATCGAATCATCAAACACAATGGAAAACGAGTTTCTTTGGACCAGATTGAATCAGAAATTTTAGGTTTAGGAATGGAAGGCGAATTTATTTCTGTCCCGGTTTCTGATGAATTAGGAGAAATCATTGGCCTTTTCTCTTCATCGATCTTATCGGATGTGGAAATATTACGAATCTTACAAAAAGAATTACCAGCAAGCCATCTCCCTCGTGTGATTTTAAAAAATCCCGAAATCCCAAAATTACCCAACGGAAAACCAGATTATTTAACCATCACCAAACTTTGCACCGAAAAATACCGATCCAAACAAAACCAAAGGGAGGAAAGAACACCCCAAAAAAATCTAGGATCAAACTGAAGATATTTTCTGTGTTTTTCATTTTTTCTTTTTTGGATGGATAAGAAAACGTAGACCGATCGTTCTATATTTTAAATTCTTGTCATTATGAGACACAGAGAAATTCTTTTAGAATACAAAGTTCATCCTTTATGGCAGTTTTTAGAACAGACTTATGGTTTTGAACAAGCATTTCGCATGTTCAAACCGTATGAAGGTGCCAATATTCTACCCAGACTCGTAGACAAAAACACCATGATTGTGACTATGCCTCTGATTCTATCCAACACGAATTATGTGGGGACTCATTTTGGTGGATCGTTATATTCCATGTGTGATCCGTTCTTTATGTTTTTATTAATGATGAATCTTGGAAAAGATTATATGGTTTGGGACAAAGGGGCAAAAATTGATTTTGTAAAACCGGGAGAAGGTACAGTCACCGCAACCTTCCATATTCCAAATAACGAATTTGAAGATTTAAAAGAACTTTTGAAAAAAGAGAAAAAAACCATTCGAACCTATGAGACAGAAGTTGTTGGCGAAGATGGGAAAACCGTCGCCAAAATCACTAAGGATTTATATATCCGAAGATTGATTTAAGTTTTAAAACTGGATTCGATTGTTTCCGTCAAAACTGGATCGGGGCAATCGAAATTCCAATCGGGACCTTGACTTCAGGCGGATATAGGATGCACCTTTAGGACATTCTCCTGACCAAATATAACCTTGGTTGGTTTCAGTAAATAACTCTTGTTTAATGATAACTCTGTCTGAATTCAAAAATAGAATTTCGACTACTAAACTTTTACTTTTTGTTTCTAACAAAATCCTTCCCGCTCGGGAAGGACCAAATTCGGACAGTTTCCATTCCCAAACTTTCCCATGAAATTCATATTCATAGTTAGGCGACCTAGGAGGAATCGTTACAGCTGATTGGTACTCTCCTAATTGGGTTTTTCGAAATTCTGATCCAATTCCCAAATCCCAAAATTTCCCTGAATAAAATAATGCATAATTGAGTGGAAGGCCTACCGAAAGGATTAATAACAAGGGAGAAAACCAAATCGTTTTTCTAAGTTTGTCAAAAGATGGGGAAAATCCAGATCCCTTTTCACCTAGTAGGATTAAGTAAAAACAGAGAAACGCCCCGTCTGAGTTTTGGATTTGTACACCGAAAAATAGCGGAATGATGAGTAACAAACTTTGTTTCCATAACCCACGTTCCCATAAAAAAACACCGATATAAAACAAAAAAACAAAGGTTCCAAAAATTCCCAAATCATGGATAAGCCATAAATAGAAGTTAGGTGGGAAATCGATCATCCCGTTGGAAGTTCTGGTTCCAACCCGTAGAGGGTCAAGTAAACCAAGTGGAAAAGAACCAATTCCATTCCCCAACCACAGATTGTTTTTGATTCCTTCCGTACAAATGGTAAGAAGTTCCGCACGAACTAAATCCATTCGTTTTAAAGCCAAATATGGTTCCGTTTTCCAAACCGATATGGCCTCCATAGAACGTTTGGATAATTCAACCAAATCCCAATCTTTTTTTAGAAAACTTAATCCATATAGAATAAGGAAAAAAAACAAAGGAAGAAGGAAGTAAGAACCGATCCTTATGATTCTTTTTTTTGTGATAGAAACGATCCACAAATCAGTTGTTAAATGAATAACACCAACAGCATTACAAATAATCCATATCACCCAAAACGCTTTTCCTTGTTTCAGACCAAGCCAAGTCACAAAAAGAAAAGATAAAATGGCAAGGACCAAACTAAATCTTTCTTTAGATTGTCTCCAAATGCTGATGAGTTTGGAAATCCAAAGAAGAGATAGAATTGGAAGGATCCAGGAAGCTGATCCAGAGTCTTGCAAAAGTCCAGTTGTACGGCCTACTTTTACACTTTCCAGAGTTCCTTCTGAGAAAAACTCCAAACTCCAAACGGATTGGATACATATTACTAGTAAGTTGATACCAAAACCTAAAAAAATTCCAAACCGCAATTGTTCCGACAAACTATCCTTAGATGGTGTTGGCATGGATCTTTCTTCCGAAAATAGATACAAAACCACAAAGGCAGTGGGAATTAAAATTTTACAAGAAAGCCCCATTGCTTCCCGAGAGGAAAGAGAAGGAAAATACAAATACTCTTGGATCCCAAGTCCAGAGACCAAACCCAATCCCTGGTATTGGAAAAGGCAAAGCATAACAAGAAAAAACAAAAAAATAATAAATCCAAAGTAAGTAGAATACCAAATGGGCAGATTGGATTTTCCCGTTGGATTTCGAATCATCCAGTCAGTCAGAATCTGTTCGGATTGTTTGGGAAGAGCAGTTTCATTTCTGCCTAGGAGGACAAGGATGACCTCTCTTGTCCAAATCCCAAGAATGGAGCCAAAAAACAAACCAACTAGTTGGTAGGAACCCACCATGGGTAGTCCTGACAAATAAGGCAGTCGCAAGAAAGTGAACACTCCAAGAGCTGTAAAGATTCGGCCCCACTTCCGCTGGTACATCTGTGGGAAAAAACCAAAGGAAAACTGCAATAAAAAGGATGGGAAAAAATGAACGGTGGGAACCGGTTCCACGTAACGATGAAGACTCCAAAGGGAGTACGTTAAAATGGAAAAAAAGAAAAGATCAAAGAATGGTAAGGTGCGCAGCCGGTTTGGAAAACTCACGATAGAAAGAGTTTAGAGAAAGGCACGGCAAAGCAAATGTAAATTTAAAAGTTGAGGGAGAATTCGGCGTGGTCTTATTCGGGAAAAGGACGAAGGGATTTCTCTTAATCGAGAGAATCCACATCCATTCCGGTGACTGGGTAAGCAGATAAAGAATCCATACGGTATCCACCAGCACGGTTACGGCTTTTTGCCATTTGTTCTGCAAATTCCACAGTAAATCTTGTCCACGGGATGGCCTTGAGTCTTGCGAGAGGAATTTTTTTCTTAGTTCCCTCACAGATCCCGTAGGTTCCGTTTTCAATCTTTTCTAACGCAAGTTCAATCTCACGTAGGGTTTCAATTTCGTTTTCAGTCAAAACAGAAGTTAAGGCTTCTGAATTGAGTTCGGATGCGATGTCCGCAATATCACCCATCTCCTTCAACCCAGATGGAGAACTAGTGTCTTCCCATTGGTTGAGTTTGACGAGGAGGGACTCTTTTTTCTCTTGGAGGAGCTCACGCACCTCTTCAATGAACTTTTTGTCCACTCCCTTCTCGGATGAAGATTTTGCAGCTGGTTTCGGCATCTTATTCCTTAGACTTTGGATTCCTTGTGATCTGTATGGGATTTGCAAAATTTGCAATATTTTTTAGTCACAAGTTTTTCCGACTTTGTCTTCTTATTTTTAGTCTGGAAGTAATTTGACCGCCCAGGGATCGCACATGGGACACAGGTTAGTTTTATGATTTCTCTCATAATTTATGCCATGACGTACCGACCCCATATATAGTCAATCGACAATAGCGGGTTTTTTCAGTTCCTTTCTGAAATAGGTCGCAAACAAACTCCCCAAGAGAGAATGGGTCAAACTCGATAAAGCACTAGGAATTGCGGTGTTCGGATCGAGAAAATGTGTCCTTGCAAGGACTGCCCCAAGCCCTGAATTCTGCATCCCTACTTCAATCGAAATGGTTTTTGCTGTTTTTACATTCTTTGTCAGATACCAGCTAAAAATCCCACCAAGTCCAAACCCACCTAGGTGCAAAAGGATGACCGCAAAAAAGATACGAAAGTCCGAATTAAGGATGGTCTCTTTTCCACTGGCAATGATCGAAGCCACAATCATCGCAATCAACAGTACAGAAAGTACGGGAAAGAAGTCTTGGATCTCTTTTGTGAGTTTTGGGAAAATTGATTTTAAAAATAATCCTAATCCAACAGGAACCAAGATCACTTGGAAGGTTGTAAACACAAGTCCCCACCTATCAATTTCCAATCGACTTCCAATGAGAACGGAAATTAGAAAAGGAGTCATGAGGATTCCAAGGATGGTAGATACAGAAGTTAAAGTAACACTTAAGGGGACATCCGCTTTGGACAAAAATGTGATCACGTTGGATGCGGTCCCCCCAGGGCAACAAGAAACTAGGATGAGTCCCACGGCGAAGGCTTCTGGCAATTGGAATAAATACCCGAGTGAGTATCCAAGGATGGGCATAATCGTATATTGCAAGATAGTTCCAATGAGAATGGGTTTTGGTTGTTTTAAGATCCGAATAAAATCTTCTGCTTCTAGAGTGAGTCCCATCCCAAGCATAATCGCACCGAGACTATAAGTGATCCAAGGGCCTTTGAACCAAATGATTTTTTCCGGGAATCCAAATCCAATGGCGGAAATGAAAAGAAGCACTACCGGAAAAGCAGTCACAATCAGTTTAGAAATTTTAGTAACCATATAAGATTTGATTTTACTCGTTCACCTAACTTTGACTTAGGTAATCTTTCAATGCTTCTTTCACACGAGCCACATGTTCTTCTTCGATGGCAATATGAGGGGCCATTCGGAGTCGTCCCAGTCGCACCGCTGTTGTGATTTTTCTTTGTTTTAAAAAGGCCTGGATGGCCTCCGGTTGGAACTTGGAAGGATCTTTATGACCAGTGATGGCAAGGATTCCTGTTTTGACATTGGGGAATGCATCTGATTCTAAAGTAAAACCCAGATCGTGAAGTGCGTTTTTCAACATCCCTGCCACTTCATAAATTCGTTCCCTAACCCTTGAAAACCCAAGAGTTGATAACATCTTTAATGACGCATAAAAATAAATCCAATCATTGAAATTAATCGTACTTTGTTCAAATTGGTCGGCTGCCGGTTTCCATTCATTACGATATGGGAAATAATTGGAATCGTTGACCACACTGGATTGGCCTTTGAAGATCAGTTGGAAACCTTTGGATTCTTCTTTGGATAAGTACACCACTCCAAGCCCCAAAGGACCGAGTAACCACTTCCAGGCGGCAAAGGCACAAAAAGCCACTTTCAGTTTTCCAAAATCCAAAGGGATATGGCCTACTGCTTGGCTTCCGTCAATCACAAGTTTTGTAGAATGAGTATCACAAAGATTAGAAACTTCTTCCATATCGAAAGCCACTCCCGTACACCAATGAACAGGTGATAGGCTAAGGATATACACATCCCCTTTTTCTAATTCGTTTTTGAGGTTGGTTAAAAATTCATCAGGAGTTTTCCCTACAGGAATAAAATCTAAACCAACACCCTTTTCTTTCCAATGTTCCCAAGGATACACATTGCTTGGATATTCGTTTTCTAAAACAAGGATCCGTTTTCCTTTCGGGATTTGGATGCTATGAGAATAGAGATTCATCCCCTCACTTGTGTTATGCACAATCCCAATTTCAGATGGATCACAAGAAAGAATCTCTGCGATGTACCCACGGATGGTAGATTTGATGACTGGTTCTGCAAAAATAGGGGCAAAAATCCCAAACTTAGCATATTCCTGGAAATAGAGATTCATCATCTGGATGGCATAGGTCGAAACGGGTGTCGTTCCACAATAATTCAACCAAACGGAATCATTCTGTACGGGGAAATACTGGGAGATCCCTTTCCAATTTTCGAAAGAGGGAAACGAAGGAATTTCGGAGTGATTAAGAGACATTCAAAAATAGAAATATCTGAAGCGACAGAAGAGAAAAGTAAAAAAAAATGGGACCGTGCTCTCTTCTCGGATTTACCTCTCTCGTTCAGCTTTTAGCCACAATATCGCCCTGTTTCGCAAACTGATTGGTCCTAAAACCAAGTTTACGGCCATTATCAAATCCAATGCATATGGACATGGGCTACTAGCAACAGCTTCCATCGCCCTCGATGCCGGAGCTGACTACTTGGGTGTCAACTCCTTGGAAGAAGCCTTATCCATCCGACGTGTATTCACGAAAGCCACCATCCTCATTATGGGAAGTATTCCCGATCTAAAAGAAAGAAAGGAATCTTTGGCAGATGAAAATTTTTGGGTGATGGTCTCACGGATCGAAGAAATGGAAATCCTCGCCAAACTTTCACCAACCCCAAAAATCCATTTAAAAGTTGATACTGGGATGTCAAGACTTGGGATTCCTACCACGGATGCCGATGCCCTTGCCAAGGAAATCTTTGAAAAAAAACTCCCTCTTGCAGGGATTGCCACTCACTTTGCGAGCACAGAAGATTTTACAGAACATAGTTATTCCATGTTACAATTGGGTAAGTTCCAAGATGCAATAGACGCTTTCACTAAACACGGGTTTATCGATCTTATTTGCCACTGTGCTTCTTCTGCTTCCGCTATGTTATTTTCGGAAGCAAGAATGGATTTGGTTCGTGTGGGAATTTCTCTTTACGGACTTTGGCCAAGTTTAGAAACAAAACTTTCTTTATCTCTTATGAAAAAAGATGTGGGGATGTTAAAACCAGCCCTCAGTTGGAAAACACAAATCCAACACATCCAGAATCTAAACCAAGGAACATTTATCGGGTATGGGTCCACATATAAAACCACACATGATACAAAATTGGCAGTTGTACCCGTCGGATACTATGAGGGACTAGATAGAAAACTTTCCAACAATGGGTATATGCTCGTTCGCGGAGAAAGGGCCAAAATTTTGGGTCGGATTTGTATGAATATGACTATGCTTGATATCACTCATATCCCGGATGCAAAACTAGGGGATGATGTTGTGATTCTCGGAAAATCGGGAAATGAAACCATATCAGCAGATGACCATGCGGCTTGGACAGGTACAATTAATTATGAAGTGGTCACAAGAATTTTGGGATCTTTCCCTCGCATCATTGAAGACTAGAGGACGATATGTCAGAAAGACAAATTTATAATTGGAAAAATCATAGACTCACTTATGTGAAACACAAGTCTCTCAATCCCAAAGCAAAAGAAACAATTGTTCTGATTGGTGGTTGGTGTTCGGCAGCTGGGTATTGGGGTCTTAACATTCCCTTTTTTCGTCAATTCGGAGACGTCGTTGAACTAGACTTAGTTGGTCATTACCCTGCAGAAATTTTTGATCAAAAAAAAGGACTTACCCTCCAAGACTTTTTAGAAACACAAGCACAAGGGATTTGGGCCTCTGCAGGAGAAAAAGACATTACCCTTGTGGGTCATTCGACCGGTGGAATGGCAGTGCTCGCCATAGCTTCTTTATTCCCGCAGCGAATCAAACAAGTCATTTCGATTGCACCTTTTGTCCACGGACCTGTACCTGGAATTTTAAAAATCGGTGTGATGGGACTTCGTGCGAACTTAGGTAGTTTTTTTGACTTTGGATTCAAAATTGGAAAGGCCCTTCCCAAAGCCTTACAAATCGGATTTTCCTATGGAGTGTATGATTCGTCTGCCTTCCATGCCCGTGAAGAAATCAAACAATTCCTCAAAGACTATAACCCACAATTTGAATGCCTGAACCCAAGACAAATTCTAATGATTCTGGAGATGTTGGATAGAACTGATATCCGTCCCCTAGTTTTTGGAAACCAAGTACCCACACTCATCATGCGAGGAGAAGAAGATCCAATCATTCCAGGAAAAGATGTGATGGAACTGGAAAGAACCACCCCTCACGTCAAAGCAGTATTATTTTCCGAATGCGGACATTTTGTACACATGGAAAAACAAAAGGCAGCTGAAAAAGTCATGAAAGACTTTCTTTTGATGAAAAAGGTCTCCGCAACCAAAAGGTCATTTTTTTAATCATTCCAAAGTCCAAAGCGGACAAAGCATGATTCAAAAAAACACTCTCGGTTTAGAACAGACGGTGGTTTAGGCTAGGAAGTTGGTTTCGGATTTCGCTTAACTTTTGTAAGTCGATCTCGGCAATGGCAAAACCTTCCGTATTGTGAATCTCATCTAAAATTTCTCCCCAAGGAGAAATGATGAGAGAATGGCCAAAGGTTTTTCGTTTCCCATGGGGATCATGAACTCCTGTCTGACCCGGTGCGAGTACATACATAAAATTCTCAATGGCTCGAGCGCGAAGGAGCACATGCCAATGGGCTTCTCCCGTAGGAACAGTAAAGGCTGCAGGCAGAAAACAAAGTTCTACTCCTTTTTTGGACAAAGCACGAAAGAGTTCTGGAAAACGAATGTCGTAACAAATGGCGGAAGAAATTTTACCATACTCGGTTTGGATGACATCGGGAACCTTTCCCCCACTTTCTGTGGAATTCGATTCGCTATAATTAAATCCATCGCCGACAACCGCATTAAAAAGATGAGCTTTATGATAACGAAAGACTTCTTTTCCTTCCGGATTTGTGATGACAGCGGTATTGTAGACCTTTCCCGTTGGTGCCTTAGTCGGAAAACCTCCCCCTAGTAGAAAGATACCAAGGTCTTTAGAAGTTTCTTGTAAAAAAACATTTGTTTCTTCTTCGATTTGACCCAGAAGATTTTTTTTCTCCTCTTCACTTCCCATAAAAGAAAAATTTTCAGGAAGGCCAATGACCTTGGCACCGGCAGAAGCCGCTTCTTCCACAAGTTGCCTACACTTAGTTAGGTTATTTGAGACTCTTGCTGTACTTGTGACTTGCACTGCGGCGGCTTTAAATTTCATTATCATAAATGAGGACTTTTATGAACCACCATTCTGAAAAAATCAATCATATCTTGGAAGCACTTCCCTATTTGATCAAATATTCTGGGAAAACCATTGTCATCAAATATGGCGGAGCAGCCATGGTGGAAGAAGAATTAAAGGCATCTTTTGCTGAAGATATTGTACTCCTCAAATATTTAGGGATCAATCCTGTTGTGGTTCATGGTGGTGGACCAGAAATAAACGCTCTTATCAAGTCACTCAATCTCAATACTCAGTTCGTTCGAGGCCATAGGGTCACTGATGAAGCCACAATGGAAGTGGTGGAGATGGTTCTCACTGGAAAAGTGAACAAACAAATTGTATCTCTCATCCAAGAAAAAGGCGGAAAACCAGTTGGTCTCTCTGGGAAAGACGGAGGACTTGCGATTGCTGAAAAATATCTAATGGAAGTGGAAGGGGAAGATGGTAAGGTTCAAAAAGTAGATTTAGGCCTTGTAGGCGAAGTAACAGAAGTTGATCCCAATATTTTACTCACCTTACAACGTGAAGGTTTTATCCCAATCATCTCTCCTGTTGCGATGTCAAAAGATGGTCAGACTTTGAATATCAATGCAGACACAATGGCTGGTGCCATAGCGGAAGCTCTCCATGCGGACAAACTCATTTTACTCACGGACACACCGGGAATTCTCATTGATGGGCAATTGGTAACGGGTCTCAAAAAAGCAGACATTCACGACCATATAAAAAGTGGACAGATCTCTGGTGGCATGATACCAAAAGTAGAGTGTTGTTTGCGAGCCATTGACTCTGGAGTCAAAAGAGCCCACATCATTGACGGACGAGTTGCTCATTCCGTCTTAATTGAAATATTGACGAACCAAGGGATTGGAAGTTTGATCGAACAAGGATAGATTCGGATGCCTACTAAACTACTGACATTAAGTCTGATTTCAGACATTACCAGCCGCATCAATTCTCAAGAAGATTTGGATACACTTCTAGGAGAGATAATGGGGATCACTCGTGACGTTCTCCAAACAGAAGGATCTTCCCTACTCCTATACGACAAAGAAAATGATCAGTTGGTTTTTAATACGACCAGTGGATTAAAAGAAGAGTCCCTTGCCCACCTAACAGTTCCTAGGGGGAAAGGGATTGCAGGGATGGTACTCGAAACTCTCAAACCGGAAATTGTAAACGATGCCGCCAACGATCCAAGGATTTTTAAGGCGATTGATCAAAAAGTAGGTTATGTGACAAGGAACCTTCTTTGTGTTCCTATGGTTGCACAAGGAGAAGTACAAGGAGTTCTCGAAGCAGTCAACTCCCTTGATAATCGTGATTTCAATCATAGCGACATTAAAATTTTAAAGTATCTTTCCAACTTAGCAGCAATAGCCGTCAAAAATCGTCTTCTCATTGATAGCCTCAACTTACGCGCGAACGAGCTCAATGGTTTATTTAAAATTTCCCAAGCCCTTGCCAATATCCAAAGTTCTGACGAATTTATGGATCTTGCAGTCAAAACCATCTCGGAAGTTTTGCAAGTGGATAGAGTTTGCCTCAACTTCGAAAAAATTGAAAAAAAAGGACTTCCTCGTTCCAAATCCAAAGGGTTTTCCGATCAAATCCACGATGAAGATGTAGAGACCTTATTATTTGCTGATAGAGCCGATTGGATGTTCAAAGGCTATAAAATCATTACGGCAAACTCACCACAAGGAATCCAACTCACTCACAAAGGTTTATTCCAACATAGTATGATCCTATTCCCTATCTTAAAAAACAAAGAATGGTTAGGTTCTCTTGTTGTTTCCGACAAAACATCTCGAACTCGATTTGATGAGATGGACATTCGAATTTTAAGAACTCTTACCAACCAGGTTGGAGAAGCATATACTGCCTTACAAGTTAAGATACAAAGTGAACGTTTGAAAAACATTGATCGTGATATGCAAGTGGCGGCAATGATCCAAAAACATTCACTCCCTATCATCCCCAAACAATATTCATTACTTGAATTTGATACCTATTACCAAGCATCCCGTGAAATTGGTGGGGATTTTTATGATATGGTTGTACATGGGAAAGACGAAGTTTCTGTAATCATTGCAGACGTGTCTGGAAAAGGAACACCTGCTGCCCTCTTTATGGAATTTTCCAAAACGGTTTTACAACAAGAAGTGTCAAAAACAACTTCCACAAGTGAAGCTCTCTTCAATGCCAATCAAATCTTACAAGATAAATCTGGTTTTCTAATGTTTGTCACTGCAATGCTTGTGCGTATCAATATGACAAAAAAAGAATTAACTTATTCTTCTGCAGGTCATAATTTACAAATCATCTATCGCAAAAAACATCATAAAATCCAACACCTTTCTGGCAAAGGACAACCAATGGGTATTGGGAATTGTGAGTTTTCTGAACATACAGTAAGTTATTTACCCGGTGATTTGTTGGTGTTGTATACCGATGGTGTGACAGAAGCCATGAACATGAAAGAAGAACTTTTTTCAGAAGAACGACTAGAATCTGTGATCTTATCTCATATCAACGATCCCCCAGAAGTGATTAGGCAGGCGATTTTACAAAAAGTAAGTGAATTTGTGGGAGAAGCAGAGCCACACGATGACCTTTCTCTCTTTATTATTCGTCTAAACTAATAATAAAGGAGTTTTTATGAAACGCATTTTATATGCAATGGCAGTGACCTTACGACTGGACAAACTGCACAAAGCCATGTTAGATGCTGTTATCGAAACACGTGTCAAAAATGCGTTACAAACATCTGACAAACTTCGAAAAGAACAAGATCGTTTGCGAGAAAAAGAATTCCGCAAACAAATGGAAGACTTACAAAACAACCACAACAGTAGTTTTGAAAATTATAAACTAGAAACAGAAAATTTAATTCGAATCTTCAAAAACCAAATCCTTGTAGAAAAAAAAGAAGTTCTCAAAGAACGCGAAATTGTAAAAGAAATGCAACGCCAAGCCATGATTCGCGAAAACAGATTCCAACATTATATTTTACGATTCAAAGAAATTCTCTTTGTCAATAAAAAGGTAGTAGAATCCATCCAAAGTTTGGTCAAAGTAGAATCCAACATCGAAGATCTGTTATACGAAATTGACAATTATGATGAAAGTAAGTTCATCAAAAAACCAGAAATGATTTTGGATACCGAGTTTCTAAAAGAACTCCATAAAAAAGAAGAAGAGATCCGGGACAATATCCTCAAGTTTCAAAAGAAAGTAGAGAATAGCTGATCTTAAAGATCAGCCTCTCGCCTTCTCCTTCCATTATCCGTATCTTCAACTTAACAATACACAATTTTCTCTATTTAATTCCCCTCTTTTCCAAAGAAAATAAATTGCAGGATAAACAATAAGTTCTAAGACAAAACTTGTAGCAAGTCCTCCAACCATCGGAGCGGCAATCCTTTTCATCAAATCGGATCCAGAACCAGTAGCCCACATGATTGGCAACAATCCTATAAATCCAGAAAGGACAGTCATCATTTTTGGGCGAACTCTATGGACAGCACCTTCGATAATGGCTAATTTTAAATCCGATATTGTTTTTAAGCGATTCTTACTTTTATGTTTTTCGTAGGAAAGATCTAAATACATTAACATAAACACACCTGTTTCGGCATCTAGCCCGAGTAATGCGACAATCCCCACCCAAACTGCAACTGAAATCTGATAATCCAAAACAAATAGAAGCCAGAATGCACCAATCATGGAGAAAGGTACAGCAGTCAAAACGATTGCTGTTTTTGTTATCGATTTAGTATTCATATAAAGTAAAAAGAAAATCAAAACCAAAGTGATGGGAACCACAATGAACATCCGGTTTCGAACTCGAATGATATTTTCATATTGCCCACTCCATTCTAAAAAAAAACCTTTAGGCAAATCAATTTCAGATTTTACAATCGTTTTCATTCGGTCCACAAAACCGAGTAAGTCACTCTCCGTGGTATCCAAATAAACATACCCGGTTAAAAATCCATTCTCATCTCGGATCATCGTTGGCCCAATATTGTATTCAATGGATGCAAGATAACTTAAAGGAATGTGTGCACCTTTCTGTATAGGAATCAAAACCTTAGAAATCATTTCCATACTATCTCTATATTCTCTTGGATAACGAATTTGAATTGAATACCTTTCTCTTTTTTCAATCGTGGTGGAAATGGTTTCCCCTCCCAAAGCAGATAGAATTGTTTTTTGAATTCCTTCGACAGTAAGCCCATATTTTGCAGCTAACTCACGTTTTATTTTTATATCAATATAATATCCACCCGAAGTTCTTTCCGCAAATATAGAACGAACGCCTTCTTTATTTTTTAGCACGTTCTCAATATGGATTCCCACTTCTTGAATTTCTTCCAAGTTTTCACCTAATACTTTAATTCCAATTGGTGTCCGAATCCCCGTTGATAACATATCGATACGCGCACGAATCGGTTGAGTCCAGGCATTAGAAAAACCAGGAATCGTAAGCCTCTCGTTCATCTCCCGAACAAGATCTTCTTTGGAAATGCCGGGCCTCCATTCTTTTTCCGGTTTCAACGTAATGACAATTTCGAACATAGAAATAGGAGATGGATCCGTAGAAGTTTCTGCCCTTCCCGCCTTCCCATATACTGATTTTACTTCAGGGAACTCGGCTAACCTTTGGTCCATGAGTTTTAGCACTCGTTCCGCCTCACCGATGCTAATTCCGGGTAAGGTAGTGGGCATATAAAGAATAGATCCTTCATTGAGTGGAGGCAAAAATTCAGTTCCTAATTTAAAATAAACGGGAATTGTTAATACAAAAAGTCCAATCGCGAATGTTATGGTTAACTTTGGATGGATTAAGACCTTTTTGACAATTGGTTCATAGAAAGAATATAACCTTTTACTAATGGGATGGTTATTCTCTGAATAATATTTACCAACAAAAATATGAGTTAGAATGGAATTTACGATCGGTGTAAATTTAGTAAATGGATCCATTCGAGTAAATAACATTCGAAAAGCAGGATCGAGTGTAATGGCAAGGAGAGCTGCAATTGCCATTGTTAGGTTCTTTGAAATGGCAAGAGGTCTAAACAATTTTCCTTCTTGGTCAACCAAGCTAAAAATAGGAAAGAAAGCAACTGCAATGATTAAAAGCGAAAAAAATACGGATGGTCCTACTTCTAAAAGTGCTTCCAATCGGATTGCATGAAAATCACCAACCCTCCCAGAGGATTCCCATTCTTCTAATTTTTTATATGCATTCTCAACTTCAACAATGGCTCCATCGACAAGAACTCCAATAGAAAGTGCAATCCCCGCCAAGGACATTAGATTCGATCCTATGTCGACCAAATACATTGGCAAAAAAGAAAGGATCACCGCAATGGGGATTGTTAAAATAGGTACAATTGCAGAAGGAATGTGCCAAAGAAAAACTAAAATGATGAGTGAAACCACAATGATTTCTTCCGTCAGTTTTTCTTTGAGCAATTGAATTGTTTCTTTGATGAGGATCGAACGATCGTAAACCGGAATGATTTTTAATCCTTTTGGCAAAGAAGGTTCAATCGATTTAATTTTATCCTGAATAGACTCGATTACTTTTAAGGCATTTTCTCCATGCCTCATGATTACAATTCCAGATACCTGGTCCCCCTCTCCATTCCAATCACCCACTCCACGCCTAAGGTCAGGTCCATCCACTACCTTCGCCACTTGTGACAAATAAACGGGCGTACCTGAAGTGTTTGCACCCAGTGATATCTGTTCAATATCCTCTTTCGATTGAACATACCCCCTAACGCGAATCATATACTCGGCACCTCCAACCTCAAGAAGTCTAGCACCAATGTCATCATTAGATTTTCTAACCGTATCAATGACACGATCCATATCTATTCCAAAGATTTGGAGTTTGAGAGGGTCGATTTGAATCTGGTATTGTTTTTTGAATCCTCCAACGCTTGCAACTTCTGCCACACCAGGGACAGAGTTAAACAGATACTTTAGTTTAAAATCCTGGAGTGATCGAATTTCAGCCAAATCCATAGAACCTGATTCATCAACTAAAACATATTGATAAATCCAACCCACTCCAGTGGCATCGGGGCCTAAACTTAAATTAACACCTCTAGGAAGATTTGTTTGTAATTGTGATAAATATTCATTTACCCGAGACCTTGCCCAATACAAATCCGTCCCATCTTCAAAGATTACATAAACAAAAGAGTATCCAAAATCTGAAAACCCTCTAATTGCTTTTACTTTCGGTGCTCCTAACAATGATCTGACGATAGGATAAGTTACTTGGTCTTCAATGATATCAGGGCTTCTATCCCATTTTGAATAAATGATTACCTGAGTATCAGACATATCTGGCAAAGCATCCAAAGGAATGTTTTTCATTGCAAATACGGATAAAATCACCAAAAAAACTGATACAAAAATAACTAAATATCGGTTGTTCGCTGAAAATTTAATGATTGTGTTGATCATTTTTATCTCCACCTAACTTTAGTTTTGATTCTGAATCCAAAAGAAAATTGGCTTTGGACACAATCTCATCGTTTTCTGCAAGACCATCTGTTACCTCTGCCCATTCTGAAGAGGCAAAACCCAGTTTGATTTTCTTTGGAGAAAATTGATTTGTTCCTGTTTTCAAATATACCAAATCAGATTTACCTGTTGGAAAAATAGATTCCTTGGGGATTCTTAATACATTCATCTTCTGGATTCCGAAAATGCCTTGCACATACATTTGAGGTTTCAATTGATAATTGGGATCCAATACTTCACACCAAACTGACAAAGTCCTTGTTTCTTGGTTTATTAGATTCCCTATGGCAACAATTTTTACTTTGGTAGGGAAATTCGCTTCAGTTGCATTGGTTACATTCACAAAGTTTCCCACTTTTAAATGATCAACATCATTTTCATAGACTTGAAATACCAATAAAGCAGTATTTCCAAATCTACCCGTCAGAAACAAATTCGAATTTTTGGATAGAATGTACCGTATCTGGATATCACTTAATCCAAGTTTGGCGAATTTTAAAAAGATCCCTTCTCGAATTTCTTTACCCCATTCGTTCCCCGATCCAACGGATTTGTATTCATTAACTGTTGAAAAAATTTCCGGATCAAATACAACTTGGCCACTTAAATTGATATTTCTAGTGATATCCCCTTTTGTGACAGAGATTGTTTCCAAATTCACTAACGACTGCTGGCCTACAGAAAGATTCAATCCTTTAGAATCTTCTTCCGAATGAGTTGTATGGTTTGGCTCTAGCAAAGGATCTTCTTTCTTAACCAATTGCATTCCGCAAATAGGGCATTCACCTGGATGATCCATCTCAATTTGAGGGTGCATAGGACATGTATAAATTTCTTTATGTTTGTGTTCCTCTTTCGCGCAGGAAATAACAAAGAAAATTAATAGCAGAGATGCAATTAAGATTCGACTTATTTTAATTTTCATATTCTCCTCCTTCGGGGATCAAATGGTTGGTTAGTTGCAATAGTTGCACTACAGAAACCCACCTTCTATATTCGATTTGATGCAATTGCGATTGCGTCTCTAAAGAATCTGTGATGAGTTCGTAACTTTCACCCAAAACACTTTCTCCTTTTGAATAAGAAGAAAGGGAGGATTTGATATTTTTTTGTAAGCTAGGGAGTAATTGGTTTTTAAAATTCTCCAATCGCTGCTGATTTCCCTTCCATACTTCTAAAGTTGATTGGTATTCGGACTTTAAACGAATTCTCTCCTTTTCTTTCTCCTTCTGTAACCTTTCGATTCTAAATGAATTGGATTGATTGAGTTCACTTACTTTTGATAGTGACCAAACAGGAACTCGAACGGTTACACCCGCACTCCATAAATCTCCAGAAAATTCTGGATTATCCATTATCGAAATATTCAGTGGGCCACTATCTAAGAGAAAAGGTTTTCGTCTACGTTGCATGTAACTCACAAAAATTTCAAAATCTGGCAGATGTAAGATTTCATCTTTTTTTGATTCTTGGATGGCCTTCGATTGATTGATCTCTGCAAATTGGATCAACGGAAGCTTTGACAAAGATTGAGCTGATAAATCCTTTTCTAACGACTTTTCTTTCGCAGAAAGGTACTGAATGATTTCTTCTTCTCCAATTGGAGTAAATCCAGCATAATTTTCAAAGAAGCAGATCGATTCTTTTAGTTCTCTTATAGCAGTATTTTTTTCAATGATCCTATCCTTTATTTTTTCAAGAGTATTTTTAGTTTTTAAAGTATTGGATAAACTAGATTTGTCGGCAATGTATTGCGTCTGTTCTAGTTTTCCTTTTGTAACAAGTTCCTTTTCAACCTTTGTAAGATCGACTAACTCCTTTTCTAAAGCAGCTCGCAATAACACTAGTTCAAAATACGTTTTAATGAACTCATTTTGTAACCAAACTCCACTCCAATAATCTAATTCCGATTCTGATTTGAGTATTTGTTTTTCTAAATTTAGTTTCCCCGGGAATGGAATTTCTTGAGAAATCGAATACTCTTTTCCTGTCATACCAGGAGTGTCTGGATTTGTTCGGTCAGTATTAAACCCAGAACGATAAGGATAAGACCTGTATGCAAATCCAATTTTTGGATCGGGATATACATCAACATGTTTTGATCTAAACTCTTTTTCTTTTGCCTCCAAAAATTTCAGTGATACTTCTGGATGCACCTTTAGAATTGTGTAAATTTTTTTATCGATTGTTGTTTCATTTGATTCTGCATAAACAGGCAAAGCAAAACAACACAATATAGTAGTATATTTTAATGTATTAATGTAATAAGTCCTCATTTTTAAACTCCTTTGTTTTTATTAAAAAACGGGAGTCTAAATGAGTAACTTTATGGTTTTTTGTCGGTTTTGAAAATCATCTTCAAAAACTAAAAATGATTCCCAATGTTTTTGATTTTCCGCTAAAACTAAATTTGGTTCAGCAGAAGGGGTATAAAATAGAATATAAAAGCTAATCTGGAGTAATTTTGAAAGTGTCAGTTCATTAAAAATTTCTTGGTTTTTTGAATCTTCTAAACACTGACACTGATTTGTCTGGTCGGAACTCGCTTCATCATCGGAACTGTTCTTGTTATGACAAGGAAATGTAGAGTCATTTTGAACTTCGACAATATCCCCTACATAACCAAAGCCAGTTTTCGGACAATTGATCATCCCTGCCGAACAGAAAAGAACAAAAGCAAAAGATAGAAATAAAATCCAAGAAACAAACTTTTGATTTGTTTTGAGAATGTTTCCCTTTTGCTTCATCTTATCTCTTAGACCTGAAACCCATTTCCGTTGGCCAGAAAAAAAAGACAATCCATTTCATCCTACCCTTTCGCCTTCATCACATTCGGTTGGCCCGTCGAAGAGAGTAATGCCCGCCAGAGTGTACTCCTTTCGGGTCGTAATACCTTTCTCTCGGCAATGGCAAGAGAAATAGGCATAACCGTAAACACATTGTTCCAAATCCCTACCACGCACCCTGTCCGGCCAGCAAAGGCAGCATGGACAGCATTTTGGGCAAGGAAACCACAGAACACAGAGTCTTCCGCATTGGCAGGAACGGATCGAATGATATAACTGGGATCAATGTATTTTAAATTGAGATTCACTCCTTCTTTTTTAAAATACTCGGTAATTTTATCTTTAATAAAAATCCCAATATCCGCCAACTTCTTGTTACCTGACAGGTCCTTTTCTCCTTTGTCTTCAAAGAATTTTTGACCCGCCCCTTCGGCCAAAATCACAACGGCATGACCTCGTTTTTGCACCCGTTCTTTCAGAACGGTAAGAAAGGCACCCTCTCCTTCTAAATCAAAATCAAGTTCTGGAATGAGGACAAAATTTACATTTTTAGAAGCAAGTGCCGAATTGACTGCGATAAATCCAGAGTGACGACCCATGAGTTTCACAAGACCAATCCCATTGGGTGCACCCTTCGCCTCTTCATGGGCACAATTCACAGCCTCGACCGCCTTACTAAAAGCAGTCGAAAATCCAAAAGTCTTTTGGACATAGTTAATATCGTTATCAATGGTTTTGGGAATCCCCACGATGGCGATGTCTTCCTTTCGTTTCCGCACTTCCTCTTGGATGGCCTGGGCCCCACGAAGGGTACCGTCCCCACCAATACAAAATAACATCTTCACTCCGTAGAGAAACAAAGTGTCCACCATATCACCAATATTTTGGTTTCCACGAGAAGATCCCAAAATGGAACCACCGAAGTTCATAATATGGGCCACCTTGTCTGGAGTGAGTTCCACCGGTCTATGCCCAAATTTTTTCACAAGACCTTCATAACCAAAAGGAAATCCTAAAATACGGGGCACTTTGTACCGGTAATGCAGTTCCATCACAAGAGCACGAATGACATCGTTGATCCCAGGGCAAAGTCCACCGCAAGTCACAATCCCCGCTGTGACTTCTTCCGGGCGAAAGTAAATTTTCTCTTTGGGACCGGCTTGTTCAAAAAATACAGGACTTGTTTCTACGGTCTTTTTAGCGTCCTCGGGGCCTGAAAATATCGTTTGGAATAGAACGACGGAGTTGTCTTCCGTCCAGTAGTCATACCCTGCTGGGTTTGGAATGGTGCAGGGACCAAATTGATCCACCTTGGTATCATTTTCATTCATTGATAAAACTTATAACAAAAAAAGAGAGAGAGGAAAGCAAATTTCATTGCCAAACTAAGGAAAAGCAGGCATAAATGCTTTTAGATGCTTAAAAAGATAGTACTACCAACCATTCTCGTTAGTATGACGAGCTTTACTATTTTTGCACAAGGTCTGCCTTTCTTTTCTAGTTATTCTTTTTCCGATCCAAGAGCCGCTTTGTTCCAAGTGGGTGGATCACGTAACGGTAATTTGGCGATTCTCATTCCTTTTCGTTTCCCTAAGGAATTGGAACTCGGTTATGATGGAAAACTTCCCAAGTCAGATGATCCCATGGCCGGGATCCAAATTTTTTCATCCGTTATTCCTTTTTCCACAATCAATCCTTATCGCAATCCAGAAGGGAACTATGATGTCAGACCAGAGAGAATGAACTCTGCCCTCCTCTCTTACCAACCCAATGTCACTTATGTGTATTACCGCAATGGATTCACCTTTGATTTAGGGCTCAGTATGGGAATGTCGATGAACCAAGGAGCTTCTGGATATGTGGATGTAGCTGAGTCAAAGGTTCGCATCAAGTACAGACTCAATCGGAATTTGTTTTCATTTATCAAAAACTCTCGTTGGGAACTTTTTCTACAACTTTCTGAACTCCACCGTTTTGATAACGATATCAACAGTCGTCTCAATACATCCATTCGTGCCCAAGAACCTTCGAGAACTAATTTCGTAGGAAGACAAGTTTACGTAACACCGGGGATTAGTATTTCCAATAGTAACTTAACCTTTGAAGGTATGGTGCGAGTTCCCATCAACGCAAGGGAAGCAGGTCGCACTTTGGATGAACTCTGGGCTCCAGAAATCCAAGGAAACTTAGGTCTCAAATACTATATGCCTGTGGCACCATCCTCCCACGCTAACTAATTAGTCATTGGCCAACTTCCATTCCAAGGTAGCCAAACTAACGACCACTATCATTTCCAAAACAAAATAAATTTCACATAGGATAGTAGTTTGTTCTAAATTCCAAACTAGATAAAACATAGTGAAGGCGCAGTATAAAAAATTGGCGCTGGCTATCACACGTAAGTAAAATTTCCATCTACTTGGATTTAAAAAATAACATAACAAGGAGTAAACGGAGTATATAAAAGGCAAAATCGCAAGAATGTAAAGGATACTAATTGGCATCCCGAGCAAATCCACAAACAAAGGTAAAACGAGAGACAACAAAACGCAAGAAAGGATGGCTCCCAGTCCATCCATTAAAAAAATATATTTGGGATTGTTTTTTAAAAATTGAATTTGGTTTATCATAGGCTTACTTTTCTTTCTTCTTCTTTGGGCACATCGAATTCTTTTCAGTATCAAAATTTGGAATTATCACCGACCGGGCTCTCCGCTGCAATCTTTCCAATTTCATTTTTGTATCGATCACCGTTCTATGCAGGAAAGGATTTCCGCTTTCGATCCCTTGTGCAGGAAAAAAATCTAAAAACAGATGATTGCATCATATGATGCCTGTATGGTTCTTTCACTTAAATATACCGCCTAAATAAACTTCAAGATTAATTCTAATGGGCATCAAATAGGTATTAAAATCATTTTGAGAACAATAACCAATGACTTCTTTTGCAAATTTTACATTCCAATCCATTGTCAGTTGAAAATCCTTCGGGAAATAAGCCCGATTCCTGGATTCCCAATAACTTTGCGATTTTTCGTTGGTCACTGGACTGATTCCAATGTAAACCTCCTTTCCGCGAAGTTTTTCAGTAAAAATATCAATCAATCGTAAATCAAAAAATGGCTGCGTTAAAAATCCATCGGCCCCTGCATCTATTTTCATTTCGATGTAATCAAATTCCTCTTTGATCCCACTACGGTATTGGTCAACAGCAGCGTAGACTTTTAGCGAACTCATTTCTTTTTTTAATTTTTTGATCAGTTTGGTTGAAGTTGTCTGGTAAACTTTTCTGGACATATCCGTAGGCGGATCTCCCTTGATGACCACTACAGAAGATAGATTATTTTTTTGAAGAAATTCAACGATATGATCACAATGATCTAAATCAAAGTCAATAGCCCGTAGATGAGGAATTACATTTGGAAAAATATTTTGAATCTTGGATGCGGCAACCCAGCTTCTAGTTTCAAATCTTAGTAAATCCGGAATATTAATCCCAGAGATTTGACTAAAATTATTTTTAACATAACTTACTTCACTAAGTAATGTTGAAACATCTCTTGGGATCACTTCTAATAATATTTGATTCAAGATTAATCCTTATTTAACGATCACAACCTTTTTGGATCCAAATCAAGAGGCTAATATACGACATTCGACAATTAAACCAATTTTGGTGGTATATGCGAATTTCGTATATTATCTCTAAGGGAAAACAAAATTTGACTCCTGAAGAAACGTTTGATTGCAAAGGCAAAATCCAAACGAAAAAAAAGAATTCCCATTGGATTACCCTTTACTCACAAATCGTTTCCAGGACAAATCCACATCCATTTTCGAAATGTTTTCTTTTTTTCTAGAGATACGAAATTCATGATTTTTCCAAACAATCATGGTTTCTTCGGTTGGGCAACTGGCTTCCCCACAACTCACTTCTAGAATTTCTAACTCGGCTTCTTTGGGAATATTTGTATATTCTTGTAACCAAGTAGCCAATTTGGAATGAAAGGGGAATCCATCACCAAGCGTCCCTTTGGCGACAGATTTCCAGCCGTGGTTATGGTTGTTTTGAATGAAACCCACAGAATCCCCCGTTTCTCTTTAATCTTAAATTAACTCTTTAAGATTTAGACTTACGCGAAGGGTCATAGTTCAGAATTGGTGACAACCAACGTTCCACTTCAGAAATTTCCATTTCTTTGTCTTTCGCATAGTTTACCACTTGGTCTTCATTGATTTTACCGATCGCAAAATAACGAGATTCAGGGTGTGAGAAATAATACCCACTCACACTGCTTGCCGGCCACATCGCACAGGATTCGGTGAGTTGGATGCCTGCATTTTTTTCCACATCCAGGAGTTTCCAAATTTTCTTTTTCTCCGTATGGTCAGGACAAGCAGGGTAACCAGGAGCAGGGCGAATTCCACGATACTTTTCACGAATCATATCTTCTCTCGAAAGGTTTTCAGTCCTTCCAAATCCCCATTCTTCCCGCATTCTATGGTGCATGTATTCAGCAAAGGCTTCTGCAAATCGGTCGGCCAGCGCCTTAACTAAAATGGCATTGTAATCATCTTGTTTTGCTTCATAGGTTCTTGCCAATTCTTCGATTCCATGACCTGCCGTTACTGCAAAATATCCAATATAGTCATTTTTCTTTTTATCTTTTGGTGCGACAAAATCCGCCAAACTATAGTTTGGTTGGTTTGTCATTTTGACAGTTTGTTGGCGTAACATCGGATATTTTCCCAAAGATTTAGTTTTGCTATCATCTTCAAAAATTTCCACCACTTCCCCATGAGAAACAGCAGGAAACATTCCCACAACCGCTCTCGGTTTGAGATTTGGATTCTCCAACATCTCTTTTAAGATGATTTGTGCATCATTGTATAATGAAGTGGCTTCCTTCCCAATCACTGGGTCTTTGAGGATTTGAGGGTATCGGCCTTTTAATTCCCAAGCCAAAAAGAAAGGAGACCAGTCAATATAAGAAAGTAGGTCTTGTAAGGTGACATCGTCAATTTTTTGTACACCCGTAAAACTTGGTTTTGGTGGAGTATAAGAATCCCAGTCCGCTTTGAATTTGTTTTGTATCGCATCCGCAATCGGCAAAATATTTCTTTCATTTTCTCTGGAATAAAATTCTTCGCGAATTTTCGATTGTTCTTCAATGACTTGTTTCGCATAATCCACAGCAGTCTGCGGATTGAGAGCACTGTTCATCACGTTCACGACACGAGAAGCATCCATCACATGAAGGACAGGTTTCGAATATTGTTCTGCAATTTTTACAGCCGTATGGGCTGGCGAAGTAGTTGCCCCACCAATCAGAAGTGGGACTTGGAATCCTTGCCTTTCCATTTCTTTTGCCACATAGACCATTTCATCAAGAGAAGGTGTGATGAGGCCCGATAGGCCAATGGCCGCTACTTTTTCTTTTTTGGCAGTTTCTAAAATCTTTTCACAAGGGACCATCACTCCGAGGTCAATCACCTCATAATTGTTACATGCAAGAACTACACCCACAATATTTTTCCCAATATCGTGGACATCTCCCTTCACCGTTGCAATCAGGAATTTCGCCTGTGTACTTTCATCTTTTTGATTTCGTTTTTCTTCTTCCATAAAAGGAAGTAAGTAAGCCACGGCTTTTTTCATCACACGTGCACTTTTTACTACTTGCGGAAGAAACATCTTTCCAGCACCAAATAGTTCCCCTACCACCTTCATTCCATTCATCAGTGGCCCTTCGATCACTTCCAAAGGTCTAGCAAAACTAGTGCGGGCTTCTTCTGTATCCTGGGTGACAAATTCATCAATCCCTTTTACAAGAGCATGCGTTAGGCGTTCTTCTACAGTCCCACTCCTCCAAGCATCGTCTTTCTTTTGAACTTTAGCTTCCCCATGAAAACTTGCAGCAGCCTCAATCATACGTTCTGTGGCATCTGGTCTACGGTTGAGAATGACATCTTCCACAAGTTCCAAAAGATCTTTTGGGATCTGTTCATATACTTCCAACATCCCTGCATTGACAATGGCCATGTCCATACCTGCTTGGATGGCGTGGTATAAGAATACAGAGTGCATAGCTTCACGAACCGGATTGTTTCCGCGGAAGGAAAAGGAAATATTACTGAGTCCACCTGATACTTTTGCACCAGGACAAACTTTTTTGATTTCGCGAGTGGCTTCAATAAAATCCATCGCATAGTTATTATGTTCTTCGATTCCAGTGGCAACGGTTAGAATGTTTGGATCAAAGATAATATCCGTTGGATCAAAATCTAATTTTTCGACAAGTAAGTCGTAGGCTCGTTTACAAATCCGGACTTTATCATCTTTGGTTGCCGCCTGCCCTTGTTCGTCGAAGGCCATTACGATCGCTGCTGCACCAAATCTTTGTATGGTACGTGCATGATCCAAAAATGCCTCTTCTCCTTCTTTCAGAGAGATAGAGTTGACAATCGGTTTTCCCTGAATGCATTTGAGACCCGCCAGTAATACAGACCACTTGGAAGAATCCACCATAAACGGAACTCGTGCAATGTCTGGTTCCCCTGCAATTAAGTTCAAAAACTTAGTCATAGAGGCTTCCCCATCTAGGAGAGCTTCATCAAAGTTGATATCGATAACGTTGGCACCAGCTTGGACTTGTTGCAAAGCCACTTGCACTGCTTCTTCAAAATTTCCCTCTAAGATAAGTTTTTTGAATTTTGGAGATCCAGTGACGTTGTTTCTTTCTCCCACATTGATAAACCCTTGGTCTTTGGTGAGTTTCAATGGTTCAAGACCAGCAAATGTACTAATCTTGGGTTGTTCTTTTAAAGCACGAGGAGCAATGGTAGAGACTGCTTCTTTTGCTGCTCGGATATGTGCTGGTGTAGTCCCACAACATCCGCCAACTATATTTAAAAATCCTGCTTCCGCAAAGTTTTTCATCCAACCGCCAAACTCTTCTGGAGTTTGGTCATACCCACCAAAAGCGTTGGGAAGGCCAGCATTCGGATAACAAGACACATAACAATCAGCCACTCGTGAAAGTTCTTCGATATAAGGACGCATTTCACCTGCACCGAGTGCGCAGTTGATTCCCACAGCAAGTGCTTTTGCATGTTTGATTGAAATATAAAAAGCTTCTCCTGTTTGGCCAGAAAGAGTTCGCCCCGAAGCATCGGTAATGGTGACAGAAAGTACAACAGGGATTCGAATCTTTCTTTCTTCAAAAACTTTCTCAATCGCATAAATACATGCTTTTAGATTTAAAGTATCAATATTAGTTTCTGGAAGAAGTAAATCCACACCGCCGTCAAGAAGAGCAGAAACTTGTTCGTAGAAACAATCAACTAACTCATCAAAGGTGACCGCACGAAATGCCGGATTGTTGACATCAGGAGAAAGGGATGCTGTTTTTACGGTTGGTCCAATCGAACCCGCAATGAACACATCTGTTTTCCCTGTTTTTTCTTTGAATTTGGCTACGGCATTTTTGGCACAAGAGACTGCCGCTAAGTTTAAATCACGAACTGCTGATTCCATTTTGTAGTCCGCTTGGGAGACAATGTTCGAACTAAAGGTATTGGTTTCAATGATATCGGCCCCTGCCTCAAGGTATTCCAAGTGGACAGATTCAATGATGTCGGGACGAGTGATGGCAAGGACGTCGTTGTTTCCTTTAATGGAACAAGGCCAATCCTTAAAACGATCCCCACGGAAATCGTCCTCCTCCAAAGAATGTCTTTGGATCATAGTACCCATAGCACCATCTAAAACGAGAATCCTCTCGTTCATTAATTTCAAAAGGGATTTAGCAGAAGGATTGGTATATTCAAATTTCATATTATTATATCAGTATATAGGGAAAAGAGTATATGGCCAAAAGGCCACACACCCTTAAAATCAATTATTTACTCGGATCAGAACACTTTGCACCTTTGAGAGGTGGTTTAGTGGTAACAATGACCGGGAATTTGGTTGCTTCTTTTGCATTGACTTCAATCGAAGGTTTGTGTTTTTCCGGGACATCATAGTCAGGAAAAATCGCATCAATTGGACATTCGTATTGACAAGCATTACAATCAATACAAGTGTCTGGATCAATGTACAGAGTGTCCGGAGCTTCATGAAAAGCTTCCACCGGGCAAACTGCTGCACAACTCGTGTATTTACAATCAACGCAAATTTCAGTTACAACATAAGCCATGAGAAACTCCATTGCCCTTCTTGAATTTTATCAAAAAGGGCGATTTTTTTAGTATCGATAGTGGTCTGGTTTGTACGGACCTTCGAGTGGAACACTGATATAATCAGCTTGTTTTTGAGTGAGTTTTGTCAAACGAACACCCAACTGCTCCAAATGCAGTGCTGCTACTTTTTCATCTAAATGTTTTGGAAGGCGGTAAACACCTAACTCATATTTAGTTGTGTAAAGTTCGATTTGAGCCAATACTTGGTTTGTGAAAGAACTAGACATTACAAAAGATGGGTGACCAGTTGCACAACCAAGGTTCACCAAACGACCTTCTGCAAGAACGATGATCGATCTTCCATTAGGGAAAGTGTATTTATCAACCTGTGGTTTGATTTCTTTTTTGATGACACCTTTTTCAGAGTTCAAACGAGACATTTGAATTTCTGTATCAAAGTGACCAATGTTACAAAGGATCGCACCGTCTTTCATTGCTTTCATGTGTTCAAGTGAAATGATATCATCATTTCCTGTTGCTGTCACAATGATGTCTGCATTTTCAATCACATCTTCTACACGAAGAACTTGGTATCCTTCCATAACTGCTTGAAGAGCACAAATTGGATCAATTTCAGTTACAATCACTCGTGCGCCAAAGTTACGAAGAGAAGCAGCAGAACCTTTTCCAACATCACCGTATCCACAAACAAGTGCTACTTTACCAGCAAGCATCACGTCTGTTGCGCGTTTGATTCCGTCAGCAAGTGATTCACGGCAACCGTAAAGGTTATCAAACTTAGATTTTGTTACAGAGTCATTTACGTTGATTGCAGGGATTTTTAATGTTCCCGCTTTCAATTTTTTATGAAGTGCAATCACACCTGTAGTAGTTTCTTCAGAAACTCCCTTGATGTCTGCTAGAAGTTGTGGGTATTTTTCATGAATGTAATGAGTTAGATCATGACCGTCGTCAAGGATCATGTTTGGCCCTTTTCCACCGTCAAAAAATAGAGTTTGCTCAATACACCACCAGTATTCTTCTTCTGTTTCGCCTTTCCAAGCAAATACAGGAATTCCTGCTTTTGCAATGGCTGCTGCTGCATGGTCTTGTGTTGAAAAAATGTTACAAGAGGACCAACGAATGTCAGCACCTAATGCAGCCAAGGTTTCAATCAAAACTGCTGTTTGGATTGTCATGTGAAGAGATCCGCAAATTCTAGCACCTTTCAGTGGCTTAGTAGTTCCGAATTCTTTACGAAGAGCCATAAGGCCCGGCATTTCTTTTTCTGCCAAAATGATCTCTTCTCTTCCCCATTCTGCAAGAGAGATATCCTTCACTTTAAATGGCAATCTTTCCGATTTTGTTTCAGTTGCTGTGGACATAGTGTCCTCCTTCTTCCTTTGTTGCTTTGATAGTTAAAATTTTAAAACTTGATTCTGTTTGGATCTCATTCATGGACCCGACTCTAAAACCGGCATTCGATAGCCATGACTCAAATAATTCTGGCTCAAATCCAAGCCAAAGATCTGCAAAGTTATCCCGCATAAACTCTACATTGTGTTTCCCTAAATCAACAATACACAATACCCCGCCTGGTTTTAGAACCCTTGCTACCTCTTCCAAAACTGTTGGTGGATGAGAGATATGGTGCATTACCATAGAAGCAACCACCGCATCACAAGAGTTATCTGCTAGAGGCAGGTGTTCCATAGGAGTTTGGATGAGGCTAACACTTGGATTTTTTCCGTAATGGGATGATGCGTTCTCTATCATTTTAGAAGAGTTATCCACTCCAATCACATGTTTGGATTTGTTGAGAAGAAAAGGGATAAGACCACCTGGACCACAACCCAAATCCAAAATCTTTTCGCAAAGAGGGAGTTCTTGTAAAATCCAAGACCTGTAGAGTTTCGGATGCAGAGTCTCTTCTTGTAATTTTTCCCAACTTTCTGCGACTCCATCAAAGAAGGATTTCGATTTCCTTTCTCTGTTTTCTAAGATTTGGTGGACCATTCTTTGGTCTCTCTCTCTCGAAGGTAGGTCTTCTTTATATGATAATAATAGTTTGGTGAGTTCTAATGGGAATTTTAACCCGGAATCCTCTTCCGAAAGGAGAAAACTATAAACAAGACTTCCCTCCCGACGTGAACCAATGAGTCCAGCTTCTGTTAAGATTTTCAAATGGCGAGAGATCCGAGATTGGCCCATCCCCAGAATTTCCACCACCTCATTCACAGAAAAAGCCCCAAAACTGAGGATATGTAGGATCCGAACCCGAGTTTCATCGGAAATGGCCTTGGTGGCAGAAAGCAAATGGCCAGAGGGCCTAGACTGGGAGAGTGTGTCGGTTGCCATATCCAAGATATCTACATATCAAGAAATCTTGATATGTAGATCCCGGCAAGCGATTTTTTTTGGCCATCCTTCTCAGGACAGGCTAAAAAAGGCAAGGGTTAGGAGATTTTAAAGAAATTGATCTTCTTTTTCAAAGTTTCAGCCAAATTGGCGATCCCATTGGAGGTAGCCGTCATTTCTTCCAGGCCGGCGGCAGTCCCTTGGGTCAAATCGTTGATGCTGAAAATGGCCTGGGCCACTTCCCCAATCGCATTTTTTTGTTCTTCCATAGAAAGACGAATTGCCTGGCTGATTTGGTTTACCTTATCCACCTCTTCTCCCACCTTTTGGTTGATGATGAGCTGCTCATGTGTACTTGCTTCAATGGAATCAGTCATTTCGTTAAAGGAGGATACCCCTTGGATGATCCTTTGGATGAGTGAAATCGTAGTTTCGATATTCTCACGACCATTTTCGATTTCCTTTTCATTGGCTTGGATGAGTTCCCCAATGTCGTTTATGGAAATAGCCGTTTTTTCGGCCAACTTCCCAATTTCATCAGCTACAACCGCAAATCCCCTTCCATAAACGCCTGCTCTCGCAGCTTCAATTGCAGCGTTTAACGCGAGTAAGTTGATTTGTTCCGAAATATTATTGATAATCTCGATCACACTACCAATTTCCTCAGAACTGTTACTGATTTTGGAAATAGAATTCCTCATCGAATCCAATGAGGCCTGTCCTGATTTAGCTTCTTCTGAAATTAGTGTCACATCTTTGGAAGCTTTGCCTACTTGCCTACCTGTTGCTTCAATCAAAGTGGATAGTTCTGCCATTTTTAATTTTAAAAAATCAACTTTGCGAAACTGATCCTCTGCCTGTGCATCGACATTTTGAACGGCCGCGGAAATCTCTTCAATGGATGCAGATATTTCTTCGGCGGAGGCAGCTTGTGTTTGCGCATTGGATGACAACATATTAAGTGAAGCTGACATTTGTTCGGCGGAAGATGCCAAGTCTTCTGAAAATATCTGATTCGACCCCACAACTTCAGAAATCTGCTTTAAAGTGGCATTGAGACCCCGAGCAAGCCTTGCGAACTCATCAGAAGATTCCATTTTTGCATTGTGACGAAGGTCTCCCACTTCGATATCTTGTAAAATTTTTCCAATGGTTTTCATTGGTTTGAACCGAGCCGTAAAAAGAAGGTAAATGGCAACGGCAATAAAAACAGCTCCAACGATACTAATGATTGTTAATCCACGTAGAGATGAAAGGCTCTCCACCTCAATTTCTTTTAAATCGATAGTGGAAAAAAACTGTAAACCGTACTTTTGACTTACCTTTCTTCTCAGTAAAAAGGTAGATCCCTCCCAAGGGTTACGAAACGAATCAGATTCTCCTGCGTTTTTAGCCAGTTCTTCAAACTCAGTGTTTTTAAAACTATGCATTAAGTATTTTGGATTGGGGTGATAAACCATCGTAGATTGTTTATCCAAAAGAAAGGAATAACCAGTGGTTCCAATTTTTACATTTTTTAGAAAAGACTCCATAGCCTTTCCCACAAGAAACGGCATCCCGACCATTCCAATCACAGTTCCATTTGCACTTTTCACAGGGCTTGTCACCATGATCACAATATTCCCGTTAAATGGTGATTTAACTGCTACCCCAACGTGGTTTTTTCCCTCTTTGGCTGCATTGATATTTTCTAAAATATCAGCGTTGGAAGCTAAAGAATAACCGATACTGGCACCGTTCGCAAGTCCAGAGGCCACGATGGGCACCCCTTCTGCAAAGGAGGCAATAAATGCGTTTTCTAAAAGCAGTTGCGAATCACTGAATACCTTCGCAAGGATAGGCTCGGCTAATTTGTAGTTTTTGGTTTCAAGGGCTGTTTTGATTACGGGTAAAGAGGCCACCTCTTTTAAATTAGCTTCAACTGATTCAAAATATACATTGATCCCGGCTTCATTACTTTGGTTAAAATTATACAATTGGTTGGAAAATGCTTTTTCTAATGACTTGGCATTGACATTAAATGCATAAATCAAAAGAAAAATAGAAAGAACCATCACCATAAGAGAAAATATGATAGGGACTGTATTTCTTAAGTTTCTATAATAAGGAGAAATTCTTTCTTTTAATTCCGCTTGAAAGATATCATCTTCCAAAACTATGTGAGATGATTTTTCTAGTAATATAAAAGAAAAAACAACATTGAGCATTGCCGTAAGAATCAGAACACAAACGATATAAAACGAATCTGACTTACTGGTTTCTGGAAGGTATAAAAGTGGGCCAATGACAATGGGAAGAGCCAAAATCCACTGTGCACTTCCGACAGAAGCACCAACCACTGGCATCTTTGCAATTAGATTCCAAACTTCTACATAGGTTTTAGGATCTTTTTCTGTTTGTGACTCAAGCTCTACGAGCCCTTGTTTGATGGCTTTTAGTTTTTTAGGAAAAATAAATGAAGGAAGGAGTAAACTCACTAGAGCTGCGGCAATGGTTGCCCCAATGAATGTTTTGATCTGAGTGGGACTTAAATCGACATAGAAAAGAATGAGAGCAATTCCGATGGGAACCACAATTCCCAAGGAAAAAACTTGGGAGGCGAGTGTGAAAGCGCGTGCGTAGCGTTTGTATAACTTCATTGAAACTTAGACCTAAGACGTAGGGTAAATTTCGCAATCCGTACGGCAAGGTTTTATGGATTTCCCCGAAGTTTTCCTAAAAAGAGAGTTTCACTCCTAGATTGGCGGAATACAGGTCCTTCCCACCATACAATCCTTCCGCAATGACCTTAAGTAAATAAAGATCCAATTCTAAACCGACAATTCCATAACCAATCCCACGTTTGGAATTGGATTCCCCACCAGCACGGAATCCCAAAGTGGCATTCGGGCTTTGGGCCAGGAGTTCCTTGTCGAGTGCCGCTTGGTATTCTCTTGGAAGTTCCAAAGGGAGTGAATCGTTCATGGTAATGAGAAATGGACCACGTCTAGAGAGAGAAGCAGAATTGTGTCCCGAGTTCCAACTATAACCCCCACCCACAATCACATTGGCGATCCAAAACAGACCAAGGCCTGTCCGCAAGTCCACGTTTGTGGTTTGAACCTTTGTATTAAAAACAAAGTTTGTGTCCCCACCCCATTTTCCTTTCACACCTTGGAATTCAATTTGAGAAGCCTTTCCTTCTAAATAACTAAGGCTCATGTTTTGTTCCATAACATGATGCCCAACTCCTACGTTGATTCCATTCCAAGTAATGAGGTTCATTAAAAAACCTTCTTTTTCAACTAATTGGTAACGAACCATTCCACCATACGAGCGTACGGCGATACGTCCCTCGTAGTTTTTATTATTAGAAGCAGATTGGATTTGGTCTTCCGTGACTGCGACATTCATACCATGAAGAAAAATTCCGATCCGACGGATGTACCCACCTTCCGAGGTTCCTAACAACCAACCCGGATTAAAATCTAAATGAAAAGAAGGGATGACCGCACCACCCACGTTTGGTAGTTTCGGGTATTTGATTAAGTTGTCTTGGATTTGGATGTCATCTTTTTTATATCCAGCAGCGGAGGCACTGACACCAAATTGAATTCTACGAACAGTTCCAGTACCAATATTGCTTGTGCCAACATTGGCAAGAAAACCAGCTTCTAAGTTTGTTTTAAGGACTTCGTTTAAGTAACCTGTTTCAAATTTTTTCAGGGAACCGTTCCCAGCCTCTGTCAATGCCGATGGCAAAAAACTACAGGCAGAACCTTCACAAGTAAATTGTGCATACAGGTCCGATTGCGACACTGTTGTGACAAATACTAATAGAAGCAGTTGGTTGCGTAATTTCATATAGATCCGTATTCTCTACTTATTTTCAACAATTGGAAAGAAAAATTCTCTCTTAAACAGACACTTCTTTTGCTTTTTTTGCCGTACTGATCCAAAAAACGCCAGTGAGTACGAATAATGTACCAATGCCATGTAGCAAAGTGATAGGCTCATCAAGTAACCAATACGCAAGGAAAAGAGTCGACATAGGTCCGACCGAACCTACTATAGCAGCTGTTTTGCTACCAACACGTTTGATTCCTTCGGAAACAAATATAGCTGGCACCACTGTGTTCACAGTGCCCATAACGAATGCCAATGCATAAAATGAGAAAGGTTGGATTAGTTCCTTAGCTGTTCCAAAAATTGCAAAATGAACGAATACAGCAAACGAAGAGATAAGAAGTGCCCAAGCTGTAAATTTTTTGGCACCTAACTTTGGTATAATGGAGCCACTGCCCATCAAATAAATCGCATAAGTGAGAGCCGAAAGTAAAATAAAAAAAGCCCCGAGGCTCACATCTTTGGCAGAGCCCAATTGAACGTCCTGACCATAAGCCAAAAATACACCTGTATATGTCAGAACCAAAGAAAACACTTCTCGCAAATGGATTTTCTTTTTTAAAAACAAAAACGAAAGTAGCACTACAAGAGTTGGATAAATAAAAAGAATGATACGTTCCAAACCAGCACTGATGTATTTAAGTCCGAGAAAATCAAAGAGGCTCGCTAAATAATAACCGACAACTCCCATCAAAAGAACGTATACCACATCCTTTTTGGTCAGATCTGTTTTTCCCTCTTCTTTCTCCGCCCTCCAGGCGATCCAAACAAGGAATGGAAAGGCAAACAACATTCGGAAAAAAAGAGACCCAATTGCTGAAATTTCATAACGGTACGTCAATTTGACAACTACGGCTTTTGCACTAAATAAAAGGGCTCCCATGAGAACAAGTACCACCCCTTTCCATTCTGTACTCACATTTTCTTTCACTAAAGTCCATCCTGAAAAACGAAGAATTTTCCGATAGTTTTATTGAATGAAACTAAGTTTAGTTCTCGGGGTCAGTTTTGTTTTTTGTTTTGTTCTCTTCGCAACACCGGAAGAAGAAATTTCGAAACCTTTCCTTCGAGTGTTTCCAAGCTTTCGACCAGAAGAATGTGAGGATTGGGCCATTCGACCTTTCATTTGCAAACAATGTTTACGTGAAGGGAAACGATATGCACAAGAAATTCGATTCTTTGAAGACGGTCCCTACAGATCTCATGGATGTTATTCAGAACCAGGTGGGTTTGAAAGTTTAGAGGATGGAAAAACCGGGAACGATCGCTCCCGGTAGGTTTGTAAAATTATTTTTTTACACAACCCATAATGCCAGCAAAACCTGGTGCATTTTTCAAACAGTTAGGATCAAATTTTCCTTCCATACACTGGTCGATCATTTTTTGTTTACCTTGTTGTAATCCTGCGAGGACTGGTGCTGCTGCTGGATTCTTTTTAGCTTCTTCTTCAATTTGAGCGAATGTGCTAGCGAGAGCAGACTCACACTCTTCTTGGGTATACACTTTGGATTTACAATTAGCCAAAAAAAGCCCGAGAGCGAGCGCCAGGATGAGGGATTTTTTCATGAAAAACTCCGATACATAGATTTCATGATAGCTTCTTTTTTAGAAAGGGATTTGAAAACAAAAAAATGATCCACCACATTGCCATCGGAACACCGAACCCTTCCAATTTAGCAGAGTTTTACCTCCAAATTCCAGGAGCAAAGAAATTACAGGAATTCCTTTATGAAACGGGAGCCGTACGTTCCGTTTGGATCGATTTTGGATCCATCATTTTGATGTTAGAAGAAGGTGAAAAAAAGTCCCCTCGTGCTCTTGTTTTCCAATGGGAGGAAACCAAAAGATCTGAGTGGATTCAGTTTTTAAACCAAGTCAAAATCCAGAACCAAACAGATTATACTGTATACTTTTTGGATAATGAATCCAATCTATTAGGAGTAAGCCAATATCCAGAAAAACTCCGTCTTGATTAGAAATTTGTTGAGAAATGAGATCACAAACTTAAGGTAACATTCACTTAGGAAAGTAAACCCAAGAGAATGAGCATCAAACAAAAGTTAGCCCTAGGTTCATCCATCATTACCCTTTTTTCATTAGGTGTAATCCTCACTTTAATCTCTTATGTCATATACAAAAATGCCAAAGAAAATGCTTTGGAGAATATTTCAATCCTTGCAGATAAAATTTCCCTCGATGTCAGTGACTATCTCTCGGCACCACTGGGTGAAGCTTACTTACTCAAACAAATTCTACAAGAACCAAATATCTTAGACCGCGATCGTGTATTCAAAATTTTGAATGTGATGACGGCTTCAAATGAATCCATTCTCGGTACATATGTAGTATTCGAACCAAATGCCTTTGATGGCAAAGATACAAACTATCGAAATTCAAAATATCATGATTCTTCAGGCCGAATGATTCCCTATTCTGTGAAATCCAACGGGAAAATCATCATTGAACCTGTAGTTGGATTTGATCTTCCTGAATCCGACTTCTACCAACTTCCCAAAAAAAATCGGAAGGTAGAACTCATTCCTCCCTTTGATTATAAAGTAGATGGAAAAGATGTAACAATGATCTCCCTTGTATATCCAGTGTTACGAAACCAAACCTTCTTAGGAATTGCAGGGGCTGACCTTTCTTTAGAAACCATACGAACCTATCTTCAAAATTTAAAAATTCTAGAAGGCACTGTAAAAATCACTCTTGTGGCAAGTAATGGATATGTACTTTTTAATGGACTCCATCCAGAAGGTAATGAAACACAATGGAAAGATTCAGAAGATGTTAATGTAAACCTTGCGATTTCTTCCAAACAGAAACAAAGTTATTCAGATTCCGAATACTTTCATATTAGTTTACCCATCCAACTTGTTGAAAATACAGCTCCTTGGGCTCTGCGTGTTTCTTATCCTCAAGGAAAAATCACAAACGAAATCCAATTTATTTTTTGGATCGCATTGGCACTTGGAATTATTGGAATTTTATTTTCTACTTTGGCAAATATCATTATCTTCCGCAAACTGGTTGATAGCCGACTACAAACTTTGATCGCCTTCACAAAAGAGGCAGCCAGCGGGAACCTAACCAAAGAAATAAATGACGATCATAAAGACGAAATTGGTCATTTAGTGGAAGCAGTCGGTTCGATGACTGAAAGCATTCGACATATCTTAAGTGTAGCACAAACTTCAGGATCAGATCTAACAGAAACATCCAAATTTATGGAAAACACCATCATTGAACTATCTGATTTGGCACAAAGCCAAGCTGCCTCTTCAGAAGAAGCCAGTGCCACAGTTGAAGAATTAAACGCATCTTCTGAAACAATCAATACGAACGTAGAACAAGCAGTAAACAATTCCAAATCCATTCACAATTCACTACATGCCATCCAGACTCTCGTTCAAAATATCACAAAAGAAGTGGAATCATTTGGAGAAATTGCAGTCATCGCAAATCAAAAGGCGGAAGAAGGACGGAATATGGCAGGCCTCACATCCAAAGCCATTGAAGAAATCCAAGAAAAATCTTTGGCCATCACTGAATTTTCAGATGTCATCTCCAATATTTCCGAGAAGACAAGCTTACTTGCGTTAAATGCAGCTATTGAAGCGGCCCGGGCTGGGGAATCAGGCCGAGGATTTGCCGTGGTGGCGGAAGAAATTTCAAAACTGGCTTCTCAGGCGGCCGAGTCAGTTTCACAAATCAATACGTTATCTGGAGAGGCTTTGGATTCCATTCAAAACGGTGGGACTCAAGTCTCAAACCTCATCGACTTGTTACGGGAGATCATCAAAGAAGTTTCTGTGATTTTCGAAAAAGCAAAGGATATTGTTCCTCTCATTCAAGACCAAAAATCCAAAACAGACCAAATTTATGCCGAAATCGAAGAGATTACTTCTCTAGTAGAATCCATCCAACAGTCTACGGAAGAACAAAAAAGAGCCACCTTCGAACTTTCCAACATGACCATCAATATTTCCAACGGGTCCCAAATTCTATCGGAACAATCGGAAACCATGTCAAACAACTCGATTCGCATGACAGGGATTAGCTCTAAATTGTCAGAAATATTATTAAAATTTAACCTATAAAAAGAAAGGGACAGGTAAAATCCACAAGAGAACAAAGGATCTTTCCAAGCGACTGCATTTAGCCCGAAGGAGACCACCCGTTCGGAACTTGGAAAGACTGTGTCTGGTCGGTTTTGCAACAAAGCTAGAGGCGTTATTGCCCAGCCACCTCGCGAGTCAAAAATCTTTTGTTGTAACAACTACTTTCCAAAAAGACCACCTCCTTTGCTTATACCTTAGCTATGCCTTTTCTAGTACTATAAAGAAATAACGTCAAGAAAACATTTGATCAAAACTAAAAATAAAAGAAGATAGTGTAACTATGGCAAAAGAAGAACCAGAAAAAACTTTAGACAAACCCGACCAGTCTAACTCCCTTCAGTTGGATTTTGAAGTTTCCATTTTTGACCTCTTCAAACACTATTTTCAAGTTCGGCTCCGAGTCAAAACGGACCAATCGGAATTAATCTTTTGTTTGCCTAGTTGGACCCCCGGTTCTTATATGATTCGGGACTACGGGACTCACCTCCATAAATTTGAAGTTAGGAATTCAAGAACAAATGAACCTGTTCTTTGGGAGATGGTAGACCTCCATAGATGGAAATTAAAAAACCTCCCGCAAGAATTCGAAATCACATACATCATCTATGCTTTTGAAGATTTTACTGTAAGGACAAATTATTTAGAAACCGAATTTGGATTCATCAACCCACCAGCTTTGTTTTTATATCCAGAAGGAAATTTAGAAAAACCTAGTTCCGTAATCTTCCAAGTTTCAGAATTTTTCCCTTATGTGTATTCTAGTTTAACTCGTGATCCTGAAGATCCTTTTCGATTCCGGGCAGAAAATTTTGATGAATTGTTTGATTCACCATTCCACCTGAGTAAAAAAAATTCAGTATTCTTTACAGCAGGCACCACCAAACACGAATTATTGGTAGAGGGGGACGTCAGTTTCGATTTCAAAGCCAAATTAGCCGATGACTTAAAACGAATTACAGAAACACAAATTGAATGGATGATGGAAAGCCCAAATCCATATTATCTTTTTGTATTAAACTTAAGTTTGCCTGCTTATGGAGGTCTGGAACATAGAGCATCCAGCATCAATTATTTTAATCCCGAACTGATCACCGATGAAGAAGAGTATAAAAGACTACTAGAACTTTTGTCCCACGAATACTTTCATCTTTGGAATATCAAACGAATTCGGCCCATTGCCCTTGGCCCCTTTGATTATCAAAAACCCAACCTCACTCGTGAGTTGTGGATTGCCGAAGGGTTTACAAGTTTTTATGACGTTTATTTTCTTTTCCATTCAGGATTTCTTTCTAAGGAAGAATATATTTCTAAACTCCAATCGGATATTTTTGCTTTGGAAGACAACGACGCAGATTCTTGGATGAGTTTAGAAGAATCATCTTTCACAGCATGGACAAAGTATTACAAACGAAATGGGAATAGCCATAACATCACAGTCTCTTATTACACAAAGGGTGGTGTCCTTGCCTTATGTATGAATCTTTTTTTATTGCAAGAATCCAAAGAAAAGAAAACCATCCGTCATGTTTTCCATAAACTCAATGAAGTATTTGTCAAAACGAAACAGAGAGGCTTCACCAAACAAGAGTTTTTTGACACAGTAAAAGATGTAACAGGAGTGGATTTAAAAACAGAATTTAACGAATATTTGGAATATCCAAAACCAATTCCAGTCGATCTGTATTTGGACATCATTGGAATACGAAGAATTCAGACTGATCTTGTTGGAGACACAGGATTCAAAACCAAAGAAAAAAATGGGAATTTATACATTCAGAAACTCCTCCACAAATCAGATATGGACTCGCTGAATCTAATGTTAGATGATGAAATCCTTGCCATCAATGGGAAAAGGGCAACACAAACCACCCTGCAAAACTTGGAAAAAAATCTACGGCCTGGAGAAAAATTTCATGTCATCCTTTCCCGCGCAGGGAAAATCAAAGAATCTATGATCACAGCTTCCGGATATTATAAAACCAGAAAATTTGTGTTCGCAGAAGACTGCACGGATGACAGAAAAGAACTAAGAGAATTTTTCTTAAGGAATATTGTTTAAATGCCCGCACTTTTTAATTATATTTTAACTCCTTCTAGTAAAGAAGAAGTACTTCTCGATAGGCCTCTTCCTCTCTCCCATAGACATCCCAAACATTGGATTCATATTACAGCAGAAAATGAAGAAAAACTTATGTTTCTCTTTCAGAAACATGATATCCATCAATTGACCATTGAAGATATTTTAAATCCATCCAGTCGGATCAAACTGGAGATTTTTCCCAACTATATTTTTTTTGTATTTCGTGGATTCCATTTTGAGAGGAACCAACTCACCCAAAAGAATTTTAACTTTATTTTAACCCCAAACCAAATCATTTCTTTGACCCTTGATTATCGAGATAGTATTGGCGATATCATTGACCAATGGAAAGTGAATAACAAAATTTTGGCTCGTGGCTATGAATTTGTCGTACACAAAATTTTAGATATTGAAACTGATCATACGTTAGCCATCACTCAAAAAATCGAAGAACGAATCGAACATTTTGAAGATCAAATTTTTGGTAATTCAAAATCATTAGATATCAGTAATGTTTATAGTTTGAGGGCAAGTCTTCTTTCGATCAAAAAAGGGATGTTACAAAACGAAGAAGTATTAGAAGACTTAGAAAAAATCAAAAATAGTTTTTTTAGCGATGAAGCCGATGCTTTTTTTCGGGATGTGCGAGACCACTCATTACGCATTTTAGAACTTGTAGATAGTAACATTGAATCTATTTCCTCAGCACTTGAAGCCCATATTGCTATTTCTACTCGCAAAACCAATGAGATCATGAAGATACTCACCATCATGACTGCCATCATGTTACCGATGTCACTCGTTGCAGGAATTTACGGAATGAATTTCCGCCATATTCCTACTCTCGAATGGGAATATGGGTTTCTTACCGCACTGGGATCAATGGGGTTTTTAGGAATTCTAATGTTACTTTATTTTCGAATCAAACGTTGGTATTAACTTTCAAATGAGTCCACGAATTTGGACAAGGATTTCTGGATCTTCCACTGGTGGTTCCAACTCACCTCTTGTCCACTGATTGAATAGTTCCTTCAAACGTTTGTTAAGCGAATCAAATTCTGGTGAGTTTGGAAAAAGAATGATGGAGTTTGATTTCACCGATTTCCCAGTAGTAGATATAAAAGCAAAATCTGGGATCATTTTTTCCAAGGTTTCTGCTGAAAATGCAGGATAATTGGACCCTAACCAGTCCACTGAAGGTAAACAATTTTTTTCGAAATAAGCATCGCTTAATGCAGAAACCAACGCTCGTTTGAGTTGTTGTTTTCGTTCCTTTTCAATTCGTTCTTCTCGTTCTCGAAGTTTCTTTTTAAAGAAATTTTCTCTACGTTTTTGATATAAAAACTGACGATCCATTTGAGAGTAAGTAAGGATTGATTTTGCTTTCGCATAACCAGAATTAACGATTGGTGACACACCCAAAAAGTAAAAAAGTTTATAGAACCAAGGAATGTATTTAAAATACACGGATTGTAAATTTTTCCCGTATGTTTTTACAAAATCATCATCCTTAAATAACGGTTTTAACTCTTTTTCGTTTAATTCGATGATGGCTTTGAGATATAAAATATGTTCGGTCGTAAAACGATAGTTTTGGAAAATCAGCTGATTGATGTCTTTGATATTGTTTTGGTTATTATTCACAAAAACAGCGATTTTTGCGTCTTGGTCATGCCATTCCGCTGAGAGAACTTTGGGATTTTTTCTAAGTAAATCTATGATAATGGTATCATGTTCGTTATCTTTTTCTAAATTGATGCGGAGTAACCTTGAATCAAAATCGAATTGGCTATCCAACATCTTCATATACACTTTCAGGAGTCGGTCGACTTCCCGCTTTTTTTCTATTTCAGCGTACTTCGCTGCCATCTCGGCAACTTTTCGTAAGTTGTGAACCAATGGATAAAATCCATTTTCTTTTAGGATTTCCTTAAACCCATACAACATTTCAATTTTGGATCGGATTAAATCAATTTCGTTGGGTTCTACATTCCCACCACTCACTGGTGTTGCAATCAGGATTCGATCAAAGGCCAATCTGATTTCTGTATCAAAAGCTTTTGCCAAAGGTTCCACTTTGGTCATTAAATACTCATTTGCAATATGTAGAAAATTGGCAGCTTCTATCTCAGGGACTGAATAAAAACCCACATGAGGAAGAACAATGGTTTTGGGATCTGCTTCTAATTCGTCAATGATGAGGCCACGAGAGCGTTTCAACATTTCAGCTGACGGTTGTAAGGGGAACTGTTTTGGTTCCAAGATTCGATCCAATTCATCACCAGACCCATCTTCCTCTTTATAGTCGATGTCTGCCAATTTGTTTAGAACATTACGCCATGTATCTTCTGTTAGAATTCGTTTGGCTTGGATGTATTGGTATAAATGTTCAGTAGACCTTGCTATGAGTAATTTGTATGGCTCTTCCAGAGGCATTCCACCAGGAAGTCCTACAAGAAAATTTACAAATCGTAATTCACCCACATCAGAATCATATTTGATTTCAAAAAGTTGAGTGGTAAGGCCATAGTCAATGAGTTGCCACATAGCATCAAGTGCCGTCTCACGATCCATTTTTAGTTTTTCAAAATTGGAGTCGGTTGGTCGGAATAAATGTCCGGCTTCAATATTTTCTCTGGAACTTTGGATTTCTACCGTCTTCATAATCGACAGAGCTTCTTTTTGTAAGATGATCCCGGAAGACCTTCCTAAGGTTTCCTTAGTCGTCAGCTGTAAAAAATGATCATGCGGAATTGATATTCTCATATTTTTGTTAAATGGCGGTGAGTCCGCCATCGACAGTCCAATTGGATCCAGAGATATAACCGGATTCTTTTTGAAGAAGGAAATTGACCACACGGGCAATTTCCGAAGGTTCCGCAATTCTCCTAACAGGTGTTTTATCGATAATTTTAGCCCAATGATCGCTGACTTGGTCTTCTTGGATCCCCATATTTGTATCGACATATCCTGGACTTAGGGCATTGGCAGTGATTCCAAACTTTCCCCACTCATCAGCAACCGAACGGATAAATCCAACTAACCCATGTTTGGAGGAAGAATAAGCAACCGAATTGGCCGAACCGACTATGGATAAGGAAGAAGCGATCGCAACAATCCTTCCAAAATTTTGTTTTTGAAAGATTGGCAAAAGAAACTTGGATAATAGAAATAAACTATTTAAATTGATTCGGAAAATAGACTCCCATTCTTCGATAGAGACATCAGTGATGGGGTGATAGGGTCCACCAAATCCTGCATTGTGTACGAGCCCATAAAGATCACCAGCACCAGAACTCTCTTCTATGATTTTTTTGAGACTTCTTTCCACCACAAAAGGAGTTTCTGCTAAATCCACTTCACGGTAAGTCTCTTGGAGGATGGGAGATTTTGGCCTGACCTTGTCGAGATTCCAGACAGAAAACCCCGCAAGGACAAGGGTACGAACGATTTCTCTTCCAATCCCTCCACTGCCACCGGTCACGAGTACAATCGATTCCTTAAATTCCATGGGAACTATAAGATTCCTTTTCTTGGGGTAATGGATAAGTCATCTACAAAGACAGATTTAGGCAAGTGGGAAATACTCCACAAATACTCGGAAATGTCCGAAATCGAAACCATATCATTCTTGTCAAACTGGGGTCTCGTGTCCCAAATATCCGTGGCAACGGCACCAAGGCTTACATGGACCACCTTCGTTCCAAACGGTTTCCACTCTTCCCGAAGAGCACGAGCGATTCCAAGAACCGCATGTTTGGAAGCACAATAGGCCACGGATTCGGGGAATCCTTGTTTTCCTGCAGTGGATCCTAAAAATACAAAGGTAGAATTTTGAAACAAAGGCAAATGGGAAGCAAAGGCCTTTGCAAGTAAAATCAGAGAATGAACATTCAATTGAAAATGCGAGGCAAGGACCTTTTCTTCTAAACCAGCAATTGGGCCAAAAACCCCATCACCCAAGGCAAAATAAACAACGAGATTTGTATTCTGCAAAGAGGTTGCGTCTATCTTTGTTTGTGATCCATATTTAGAAGTTAAGGATACTTGAAATCTTTCTAAGTCATTTGGATTTTTGGCATCCAAAACAAAAGTCCCATGATCCTTGTCAGGAAATTCTGAAAGATCCAAACTTCCCTTTCTAGAAAAACCAAAAAGAGCAACCGATGGATCTTCTAAAAAACGTTTGTGAAGCCCTTGCCCAATTCCGGAACCAATTCCAAAAATATAAACATGGGCATCCTGCTTCATATCCGTCTTGCCATCACTTGCAAAAGAAAATGTACCGCTTCTAAATGTTTGTTTGCTTCTGCCACAGACTTTCCCCAAACCGTGGGACCGTGTCCTTCAATGAGGAGAAAGGGAACTTGCGGTTTTCCTTTGGTTTCAAAGTAACGTTTGATTTCCGAAGCAATGGTCGGAACGTGAGTGTGGTTATAAAAAACAGGAAACTTGAGGTTTGGTTTTTCGTCCCAAATCCCAAAGGCTTTGATGATTTCAATCGGAGGGAGTGGGACGTCTCGAAAACCTTCTTCTTTCCCAATTCCAAATTCTAACAAATTAGAATCCAAAGTATGGACATGGAGGGCAGCCCCCGCATCGTCCATTTTAGAATATGCCACCTGATGGATGCTAGTTTCTGCTGAGGGTTTTAGTCCTTCATTTGCAGAAACCAAAGATCCATCTTTGACGGCTACACAAACAAAATCTTTGTCTGTGAGTTCTCCCTTATGTTTTCCAGAAGCCGTGATCCAAAAATTATCTCCATCGCGAGCGGAGAGATTCCCAGCAGTGGCATACATCCACTGCCTTTCATAATAGGTATGGGAAAGTTTGGTCAGTTCCGTTAAGGAAGGGTGAGAATCCAAATCTATTTGTTCACGCGCTCCACGTAAGTCAAATCTCGGAGGTCAATTTTAACAGTGTCCCCTTGTTTGATAAAGATAGGAACTTGGACTTCTCCACCAGTTTCCACTGTCACTCGTTTGAGTGCCAGACCAGTGGTATCTCCTTTGAGACCATCCTCTGCATAAGTTACTTCCAATATAGCAAAGTTAGGAGGTGTGACCCCAATTGGTTTGTCATTATAAAATGATACTTCTACTGGAGTTTCTTCTTTCATAAAAGGAAGGATGTCTTCCACATAATCTTTAGAAACTGGGATTTGTTCGTAATCGTTGACGTCCATAAAAATGATTTGGTCACCGTCTGCATAACAGTACTGCATTTTACGGCGTTCCAAATCCACACTTTCTAATTTTTCAGCGGCTTTGAAGGTTCTTTCAATGGAAGAATCACGGACAATGTTTTTTAGTTTGGTACGGATGAATGCAGAACCCTTTCCTGGGTTCACAAACTCGGTTTTGACGACGGAATAAAGCTCGTTTTCAATCTTGAGGATCATTCCTTTTTTTACTTCTGTAATGCCTAAGTTCATAATTTCGTTACTCGTAAACAAAATCCGAGGGACTTGGCCATGTGTCAACCGAAGTATGGTCATAAGCGATGACTTGGTCCGATTGGAAATGGCAATTACAAAACCGAATCACTACTTTGGCTGATTTGGAAGAAAAACTGACTCTTACCGAAGAAGAGAGGGAAAGTTTTGCACCGGCCCTAGCCGATTTTAGTTTTGCTGTCACTCCTTATTATTTAAAACAAATCGATAAAGACAATCCCCATTGTCCGATCCGTAAACAGGTCATCCCTCGTGCGGGAGAATTGAAAAAAAATCCCAATGAAGTGGAAGACCCGCTCGCAGAAGAAAGATATATGCCCGTCAAAGGGGTGACCCACCGTTATCCTGACCGTGCCATCTGGTACATTTCGCATGTATGTGCCGTTTATTGCCGATTTTGTACAAGAAAAAGAAAAGTATCTGACCCAGAAGAAACTCCCAATCGAAACGAATGGGAAAAGGCTCTCGCATACTTTCGCGGACATTCGGAACTTCGTGAGATCATTTTGTCTGGCGGAGATCCCCTCACTCTTTCCGATTCTTCCCTTGATTATCTTTTAGGGGAATTAAAATCCATCCCTCACCTCAACCAAGTGAGGATTCACTCCCGCCACCCAGTCACCATGCCCATGCGATTGACTGAGGAACTTGCGGCTGTGTTTGCCAAACATTTCCCTCTGTATATGGTGACCCATTTCAATCATCCAAATGAAATCACAGAAGAAACTAAAATGTATGTTATGCGAATGATAAAAACGGGGCATATTTCGATTTTTAACCAATCGGTTTTGTTATCTGGAATCAACGATGACGAAAAAATTTTATCAGAACTGAACTATAAACTAATCTCCATCGGAATCAAACCTTATTACCTCCACCAATGTGATGAGGTGTTTGGGAGTTCCGATTTTGTTGTACCCATCGAACGAGGGATTGAAATCTATCGAAAATTGCGAGGTTACCATTCTGGAATCACAATCCCTAGTTATGTAAAAGACCTCACTGGGGGTGGCGGCAAAGTCCTTCTTTCTCCAGACTATCTACAAAAGAAAACAAAAGATGGGTATCTTTTCCAAAATTATTTAGGAGATGAATATGAAGTCGGCCATTAAAATCATTTTTATTTTTTCATTAATGATTATGGTGGGCTGCCAATCGGAGAAACAAATCCTTTTGGAAAATAAAGAAGAACCTTTAAAACAAAAACCCGAACCGAAAAAATCTAACCTAACAAAAGAACTACGCCTCACCTATCATGCCGTTTGGGTGGCAAAAGAAAATTTTGAACTCCTCAAGTCTGGATCAATTTTTGGAACAGGAAATAGTTACGAAATTCGTTTGGAGACGGATGGGAAAATCCAATGGATTCGATTGTCCTCCACCGATAGAGAAAACCAGTCCCAATTTCCTTACTTCTACAAAGACGAAGTTCAAAATCCCGATGTTTCCTATTTTGTTTGGGGGAATAAAAAATGCAGTGTCCTCGTGTTTTCTCTTCCCGAGGGAAAGCGGTATGCTCGTTGGGAAGGCATCCACAACGGATTTTTACTCGTTTTTGAGACCACTACGCTCAGTGAAATCAGCGCCAAAGAGCTGGCAAAAGAACTCCACCTGTTGGTGCAACAATCTCTAGAACTATACTAGGCCTTTTATTTTTGGCAAAGCCCTGTTTTTTTCAAAAAAAAGATTAGGCAAATAGGCAGTGGCCGTTAGGCTTTGGGGAGAAGTTTTATGTGGTTAAAATTAGGTGAATCGGAAGTTATCAATTTGGATTACGTTGCCTCCATCAAAAAAAATCCCAACCAACCTTCCATTGAAATCATTTACCAAGATCTCAATAATGTAAAATCCTTACCTTTTCCTGGCAAAGAAGAACGTGACCGTGCCTTCAAAGCCATTTTAGAAAACCTTTCCCGAATGAAATTATACTTTGAATGAACTATGGAATTTGAAGCACTAAACCCCAACCTCTATGCACAAGTTTTGGATGAATTAGAAATCATCCCGTCGACAAAACCCTACCAAATTCTTTTTTATGGATCCAGAGAACGGGGGGATTTCCATCCCGATTCTGATCTCAATTTTTATTTGGTGGCCCATTCCACAGACCAAATGAAGTCACAGTTCATTGATTCCATCTCCCGCGCCTTACAGAAATTAGAAGATGTGGCTCCCGTGAATATGATTGCAGGAGATGCGGATTCTCTTCGACACAGGATTAAAATTTCTGAACCTGGAAGTTTGCAACTGATGGAAGCCTCTTCTGTATTTTATGGAGAAGGTCTATTCGAAGATTTAAAAACCGATTGGGAAAAATGGAAACAAAGAGAGATCCCCAAATCGGATCTCATTGCTTATTTAGAGAAGAGAATTCGATTTTTCAAACAACAGGTCACAAGAAATATCAAGGATGAAATCTCCCAATTAGAAAGGATCACCACTCTCACCTTACACATTTGGGCCTTACAAAATATCCATGACCTAACTCATATTGAACTTTTAAAAATGGACACTCCCGACCAAGTGGCTCCCTTATTCACCAATCTTTACAGAAAGGAAATGGAGGATTCAATCTGGGAACTATTGGAATTACAAACAAAGGTTCGTAAATTGAAAGTGGATGTGCGTTGGAAACGAGATGTCTCCAGAGAAGACATCCATGAAACCAAATACAAACTCATTTCCTTACGCAAAGACGAAGAGTTTATGATGAACCTTTGGGCATAAAAAACTAAGGTGATTTGTTTTTGGCAGACCACATCTAAATGATTCTGCCATGCGTTATTTGTTTTTTTCTAGTTCCGTAAACTCCGAAAGAAAAGAACCGTATCCTCTTTCTTTCAGTTTGTCTTTGGGAATAAACTCCATAGAGGCCGAATTCATACAATAGCGTTTGTTTGTTGGTGCTGGCCCATCATCAAACACATGGCCCAAATGAGAATTTGCCTTTTTAGATCGCACTTCCGTTCGAATCATCCCATAAGAATTGTCTTGTATTTCGATTACGTTTTCTTTTACGAGTGGTTTTGTAAAACTGGGCCAGCCCGTCCCCGATTCAAATTTATCCTTGGAACTAAACAGTGGCTCTTTGGAAACAATGTCCACATAGATGCCAGGCTTATGGTTGTCCCAATATTCATTCTGGAAGGGGGTTTCTGTTTCGTCCTCTTGGGTCACTCGGTATTGTAAATCGGTCAATTTTTTTCTTAGGGCTGGGTCATTAGGTTTTTTAGGAGTGTGAGAAGAAGTTTCCATACAAAAGGAAAGAAACAACAAACCAAATGCCAAAGGGAAAAAAAGGAAACCGCGTAAGAGGGAGAGATTCATAGGAATTAGACTAAAACGAAAAACAAAATTTTACTTTCCTTTAGGCGAAATTAAATTCGTCTAAACTTCGTATGCTGATTGCTCCTTTACCAAAAAATGAGGCAGCACGCCTTTTGGCTTTAAAAGGGCTAGAAATCCTCGATACACCAGAAGAGGAGATGTTTGATGAAATCACACAACTTGCTTCCCTGATTTGTAATGCTCCCATTTCTCTTGTCAGCCTGATCGATGAAACAAGACAATGGTTCAAATCCCATCATGGGCTGAACTCACGAGAAACTCCTAGGTCGCTTGCATTTTGTTCCCATGCCATTTTAGGGGATGATTTATTTTTGATACCCAACGCAAAGGAAGATGTACGTTTCCAAAACAACCCTCTGGTTGACGAAGCACCCAATGTTATTTTTTATGCAGGGATTCCCTTGGCTTTAGATGACCAAATCAAACTAGGAACACTTTGTGTCATTGATAACAAACCGAGAGAACTGAACCCAGAACAAATCCAAATGTTGAAGTTACTTGGGAAACAAACGGTTCGTTTGTTACAAATGCGTAAAGACAGGGACAGATTAGAAATTGAAAAACGGTCTGCCGAAAGAGCCACAGCCGCAAAACGAGATTTTATCGCCGCCATTAGCCATGACATCCGAAACCCATTGAATTCACTTCTTGGGATGTCCGAAATGATTCGAGATACAGAAATTAATCCAACTGTTCTTAGTTATGTGGATCATATCAAAAATGCCGGAGAAGTAATTTTACATTTAGTTAATGATACCATTGAACTTTCAAGATTAGAGGAAAGAGCAAGTTCCTTAAATAATGAGTGGTTCCATTTGGGACAATGTTTATCAATATTTAACTTATTTTTTATCCAGGAAACAAAACGAAAAAAAATTGAATTTAAGTTGAATAACAATGCTTCCGATCAAACTTTTCTTTTATCTGACAAACGAAAATTAGAAAAGATCATTTGGAATTTAACTGCCAATGCGGTTAAATTTACTTCTAAGGGAAGTGTACAATGTTTTGTTGATTTAGAAAACAAAACAGAATCGAATGCTATTTTACATATCCATATCAAAGATACAGGCCCCGGAATTTCTCCCGAAGTAAAAAATAAACTCTTTCAGAAATACAATGAATTTTTGCCTGAAGGATGCGAAATTTCTGGATCGGGACTTGGATTGTCGATCGTAAAACTCTCCTTAGAAGAGTTAGGTGGGAGTATAGAAGTAGAATCAGAACTTGGCAAAGGTTCCAGTTTCAATGTTCAAGTTCCTGTTGTTTGGAAAAAAGAAGAGAATCAAAATCTCACTTCTGAAAATAAACCAAAACAGGAAACTACTCTTCCCGAGTTTCATAAAACTATCAAAGTGTTGATTGCCGATGACAATGAACTGAATCGAAAAGTCCTCAGAAGTTACCTCAAATCCCTTCCAACAGAAATCACCGAAACAAATAACGGAATAGATACACAAAGAGAACTTGACCATTCCCAATTTGACATTGCCTTTTTGGACATTGAGATGCCTGGAAAACATGGAACCGAAATTGCAAAATCCCTCTCCGGGAAAACGAACCGCCCTGTTCTTTTCGCATGCACAGGGCTTTGTATGCCGGAAGAAAAAAACCTGATTTTGGCTTCGGGTTTTGATTATTTTATGCCCAAACCCTACTTAAAAGAAGAATTGTACCTCCACCTTAGGGAAATTGCAAAAAAGAGGCCTTGACCTTTCAGGTATTTTTCCCTTTCTTTTTTAGGCCATTTTTTTATTGTATCCTATTTCCATGACTAAGAATGACACCGAAGTTGGAAATGACTTCCAATCCTTCGGATTACGTCCTGAAATACTACAAGGAATCACTGAAGCAGGCTTCGAATCACCAAGCCCTATCCAAAAACAAGCGATTCCGCTCGTATTGGAAGGAAAAGATTTAATCGCACAAGCGCAGACCGGTACCGGAAAAACTGCAGCTTACGGACTCCCCTGTTTGAACCGAATCCAAGTGAATGATGGCATGCAAGTGCTTGTCCTCACTCCGACTCGTGAACTTGCTCTGCAAGTATCTGATGAATTGTTTAAATTGGGAAAACATTTAGGAATCAAAACCACCACTATTTACGGTGGAAGTTCCTATTCTAAACAAATCACACAAGTGGCCAAAGGTGCCCAAGTTGCCGTTGCAACTCCAGGAAGACTTCTCGACCTATTGAAAGGAAAGGAACTTAAAAATTTCAAACCTTCGATGGTGATTTTGGATGAAGCAGATGAAATGCTCGATATGGGCTTTATGGATGATATTGAATCCATCTTTAACCTACTGCCAACCAAAAGACAAACTTTACTTTTCTCCGCAACTATGCCGGAGCCGATTAAAAAGTTGGCAAGTAAGTACCAAACGCACCCCGCTCATGTAAAAATTGCAGCAACAGAAAAATCTTCGAAGAACATCGAACAAGTGTACTACGTGATTGATGAAGCTGAACGTGAAATTGCTGTTGTACGAATTTTGGATTATGAAAACCCATACAAGGCAATCATTTTCACAAAAACTAAAAAAGAAGCAGATGATTTAAAAGCAACCCTTGGTTTCAAAGGATACCCTGTAGAAGCACTCCACGGAGATCTAAACCAAAAACAAAGAGAACAAGTTTTAAAAAGCCTACACGATGGCAGAGTCAAAATCCTTGTAGCAACTGACGTTGCGGCACGTGGTCTTGATGTAAAAGATTTGTCTCTTGTGATCAACTACCACCTTCCTTTTGATAGCGAAAGTTATACACATAGAATTGGTCGTACAGGTCGCGCTGGAAAATCAGGAAAGGCAGTGACTCTTGTAACAACAAGAGAATCTCGTGCCCTTATCCGACTCAAAGGAACTTCTGGAACCAATCTGACCATTGCTGCTCTTCCTACCAAAAAGGAAGTACTTGCAAGAAGAGAAGAAGACTTTTTAAACAAAGTGGTAGAAACAGAAATCCATGCGGATGCAGAAGAAGTTTTGGAAAAACTTTTGAAGTTAGACGACAAACGTTCTTTATCTTTAAAACTTCTTTCCACCATGCTTGATAAGACCAAAATCAGCGGACCGGAAAAAATCGGAAAAACACCTGCGGAATGGAGTGAAATGCCTCCTGGTGGTGGATCTGGTGGTAGACGACGTCGTGATGATGGCGGTGGATCCGGCGGCGGTCGCAGTGGTTACCGTGGTGGAAGATCCAATAGTGACAGAGGGGAAAGGAGCGAACGCGGAGAACGCAGTGAGCGAGGTGGGGATTCCCGCCGTACTAGCGCACCCTCTTCTAAAAAAGAAGGTGGCGTTTACGTTAAGGCTGCTGGGAAAAAAACTCAGCGTTTTCGAAACAAGTAGTGGCTGACAAACCACTCTTCCCCGTTTCGATAACCCCATAACTCGGCACAGGCGAGAAAGAAAACTTTCCAATACACAAACCATTTGGTTTTTTCTTTTTCGCCGTAAGTACTGGCAAGGATAGGCAAAAGTTTATCCTTGTTTTCTATCATATTATCATACCAAGCCTCAGAAGTTCTCGCATAATGAGATCCATTCACAACCCAGTGATTTTCGATGAGAAAATCTTTTTGGAAGTATAAAAACAAATCATCCGAAGGCATCTGCCCACCAGTAAAGAAGTACTTCGCCATCCAATCGGTTTCATCAATGACTTCGAATGGATAGGCAAACTCTTTATGAGTGAAGATATGTACAAAAAACTTTCCATCTGCCACAAGAAATTTTGATAGTTTTTCAAATAGTTTCTCATAGTTTTTCATATGTTCTAACATCTCGACAGAAACAATCCGATCAAACTTGTCTTTGGTGGTAAAATCGTTCATGTCTTTTGTGATGATGGTGAGATTTTTTAAACCCCGCTCTTTGGCACGTTTGTCTATGAACTCTTTTTGTGTACGAGAATTGGAAACACCTGTGACCTTAGATTTCGGAAATTTTTCTGCAATGTAGAGAGAGATGCTCCCCCATCCACAACCTAAGTCGAGAACTCTCATTCCGTTTTTAATCTCTGCCCGCTCCACAGTGATTCGTAACATTTCTTCTTCTGATTCCGCAAAACTTGTATCGAGAGTTGGCCAATATCCAGATGAGTATTTCATCCTTGGTCCCATGACATAGGTAAAAAAATCACTAGGGACTTCATAGTGTTGTTCGTTAGCTGCCTCTGTATGTACGGCAATCGGTGAATTTTTTAACTCGTTTACATAATTCATTTTATGTTGGAGTTGGGAAGTGGCATTTTCTTTTCGCTCTTGTTTGATTCGCAGGTTCAAAAGTTGTCGGATGCGAAACCGAATGAGCCAATCAGGAAAAATATCCTTTTCCAATAGTGAGTTGATGTTAAAAGAAGAGCCCTCTTCTTTCTTTGAAGAATCCGTAAAATTCATGTTTTATCCTTTATTATTTTTGTTTGGGAAACCAAGGGAAAAATGCATTTGTGGTGCGCATGTATTCGCGAAAAACATCACCTTTAGAAAGAAGCGAATATTTTTCTGCAAACGGAACACCGGAAACAAATCGTAACAATACAAACATAAAAACTGGAGTAAAGAGTGATAATAGGGCATCTGGCGCCGAAAGAATCGGAATGATCCCAATCCCCACCCAAATCACCCATTCAAAAAAATAATTGGGATGCCTAGTGTATTTCCAAAGACCAATGTTGCAAACCTTACCTTTGTTTTTTGGATCGGCCACAAACCGATGAAGATCACGATCGGAAATTCCTTCCCCAATCACTCCTACAAAAAATAAAATCCAACCGATGAGAACCATTAAATATCCGTTAGGTCCCATCATCCCAGAGTTTGGGAATAGATTCCACTTAGCGGCAAAGTAAAAAGGGAAGGAAAGTAGCAGGGCCAAAAATCCTTGTAATATAAATACATTGGTAAACATCTTTTGGTGGACTTTCTCACCATAGTCCTTTCGGAATCCGGCATATCGTTTGTCTTCTGGATGGTTTGTACGAATGCGAGTGAAGTATAGAAAACCTGATAAACGAAGGGCCCAGATCCAAACGGGAACAAGCACTGCCCATTTTGCATATACAGTCCCCTTCCCAAAAAAGACAAGTACACTGGCTATCCCTGCGATGACAAGTCCCCAACCCACATCAATGACTGCATAGTTGTCTCTCGACTTCCCCCAAAACCACATGAGACTCATAAAGAAAAAAGTAAATATAACAGCCGCTAAATACGAAAATAATAAATTTTCCAAAGGATAGATCCTCTCCCTATACCTTGGTTTAGACAGAGTTCAATGTGGTTTGAAGTCCTCATAAAGTTTTTTATAAAGAATTTTTTCTAAAAATTTCGGAGAGAAAAATCGCATCCATTCCAAAAACTTTCCGGACAAATTGAAAGTCACAAGCCTTGCTTCTTTGTCTTTGGCCACAGACATCAAAACACGAGCTACTTCTTTTGCACTTTTCCGTTTTCCTTTGGCGGGAGCTTCCGATAAAACTCCTCCACTCGCATCAAGACCTGATGTTCTTAAAGCAGTGTCCGTATAAGGTACACAAACAAGAGAGACACCAAGTCCCGACTCTAGATTTTCGATCCGAAGGGATTCGAGTGCTGCATGGAGAGCCGACTTGGAGGCGGAATACGCGGCACGACCCGGCACTCCATAAAGTGCGGAGACTGTGGATGTAGTGACAATATTTCCTTTGGCAGATAAAAGAAGGGAAAGAAGGCCTCGGATGAATTGGATGGGACCAAAAAAATTCGTAGCAAAGGTTTTCCGATACACATCCATCGAAAGGGAATCAAAACGACCGTGAGCCGTAATCCCTGCGTTGTTGAATAATACATCCACTTTTGAAACTTTTTTTTGGATCCACTCTGTAGCATCCAATACAGAAGTGGGATCTGCAAGGTCACAAGCCACTCGGTGAATGATGGCACCTTCGTGTTTGTTTTTGGGTTCGGTGATTTCTGCAGCTCGCCTTGCCACAAGAACTAGTTCACATGGGAATTGAGCCAATTCTTCATACAATGCTTTTCCAATTCCACTTGTCGCTCCAGTGATCACTACCACCCTATCGTTCCAAAAAACTTTTTTCATAACGCCTCTTTCCTCTGATTCCCACTCGACAAAGGATAAGGACACAGGAGGATCTGACGAGTGAATTTTGATTCTAAATCGAACGAGGGAATATGTTAAACAAAGTATGGGAAATCCAAGGATCATTCGGATTAGAAAACCTAAAACAAACAACAAGGGATCTTTCTGAATCACTGGCTCCCAAAGAAGTTCTTGTTCGCCTAACAGCGACTTCGCTCAACTATCGTGATTATTTAATGGTGATTGGAACTTACAACCCCAGACAAAAACTCCCCCTCGTCCCTTGTTCGGATGGAGCCGGTATTGTGGAAGCTGTGGGATCAGAGGTCAGTCTTTGGAAAAAGGGAGACCGAGTCCTTCCGATCTTTGCCCAGAAGTGGATGGATGGGGCACCAAATATGGACAACCTTCGTTCGACCCTCGGTGGTCCACATGACGGCTGTTTAGCGAATTATGGAAAATTCCAAGAAGAAGGACTTGTCGCCACACCAAGCCATTTAACAGACAAAGAAGCTGCCACCTTAGGTTGTGCTGGCCTCACTGCATACAATGCCGTTGTGAATTTTGGAGGGATTGAACCAGGATCTGATGTCCTATGTCTCGGAACAGGTGGTGTTTCTTTATTTGCTCTACAATTTGCAAAAATGATGGGAGCTCGGGTCATCATTACTTCCTCTAGTGATGAAAAATTGGAACGTGCCAAAAACCTCGGTGCTGACGAAACCATCAACTATGCAACCAAATCCAATTGGGAACGAGATGTCCGAAAAGCGACAAAAATGGCAGGAGCCGATCTCATCATTGAAGTGGGTGGTGCCGGCACCATGCAAAAATCCATGATGAGTGTCAAACCGTACGGAACCATTGCTCTGATTGGTGTCCTTGCTGGTGGAGAATCGAGCCTTTCTCTCTACCCGATTCTTATGCAAGGAGTCAAAGTGCAAGGTGTGATTGTGGGAAGCCGCGCTGATTTTGAAAAAATGAACCGAGCCATCGAACAGAACAAAATGAAACCAGTTGTGGACAAAGTGTTCGGTTGGGAGGAAGTCCCGCAAGCGTTGGAGTATTTACAAACAGGGAAACATTTTGGAAAAGTCGTGGTGAGTTGGGAATAAAGAAGAAGGGAAAGTCTCAAACAAGGGAACTGTTTTCTACAAAATAGAAAACTCTAAACCAGATTGAATTTCCGTACATTCCTTACGCAATTTTTCAAAATAACAATCAAATCCCTTATTCTATAAGCTGATTGTTCTAGAAGGGCAAATCTTGTATCTTTCCTGTGCTCCAAGAAAAGATACAATTTGTCCAATATTTTAGGCACTCTTCACATTTTTTACTACTTTTGATTCAAAACGTACGATTCTTGCATTCCCGCTTCGCATAGGAGAAGACCGTAATTTCGGTCTTTCAGAAAAAACAGATGCGAAGATTAGTGATGATCCAATTCTCTTTTTGGTTATTTTTGGGGTACGAAGTTTTTGGCCAAACCACAACGCCGGCGGCGGAGACTCCCACAACTCAAAACCAATTGCAAAAAGCAAACTCGGAAGTTTCACCCAAAGAAGAACCGCCAAAACCGACTCCTCCACCCTCTTGGTCCGATGGATTTACGGCGGGTGCCCTTGTCCGTGTTCGTCCAGAAATGAAGTATAACTTTGATTTCAATCGTAACACCAATGACAATGTAGACTTCACTGGCCAGAAAATCCAATTTTGGGTTCAAAAGGAATTCACAAAAGATGTCATTGCAAAAATCACATTTCAAGATGCAAGGTTATGGGGTGCAGAAAAAGGATCCCTCACCGGTCTTTCCACTGCCAACGATGGAACCAGGCAAAGCACTGATGTGCGCGAAGCCTATATAGAAGTTAAAAATAATTTGGGCCTTCCCCTCCATATCCAAGCAGGTCGTCAAATTTTACGATATGGTGACGAACGTTTGGTGGGATCACTCGATTGGACAAACGTTGGTAGAAGTTTTGATGGTCTCCGAATCAAATGGGAGGACAAGTATATATCTTCCCATATATTTGTTACCTCAGTCAGCGAACGTCATTCCGATATTGCAGGCAACACAACTTCCTTCGGCGTCAAAAACCAATACAATACTTATATGGATTGTCCCTACAATGGAACAAAACCTTGTACGGCAAAACTGGATGCCCAAAGACAGGAGTTAGGGGATTCTTATTTCACTGGTTTTTACAATACACTAAAACCCTCTGACTATCTACACATTGATTTGTATTATTTAGGATTACAAAAAGAGTATTTACGAACCAACCAGTCTCTCATCCTCACCACAGGAGAAACGGGAACGCCTGAATCACGAGCTGGTAGATGGGACGTTCTCCATACCTATGGAATCAGGCTTACCAACAAAACCCAAACCGGTAAAAAATCCCTACAAGCTTTTGATTATTCCTTTGAATATGCAGTGCAAACAGGAACCACGGGTAAATCCATCAGGCCTAGATGGGACGACCATAAAACAGACGTTACATTGTTTGATCCACTAACAAATACAAACTACAACCGAAGTATTTACTCAGAAAAAGAAAGATACAAAACCTATGCTTTTGGTGCCGACTTAGGTTATACAGTTGGCAAAATGAGAGTTGGTGTTGCCTATGATGTGGGAAGCGGAGATCCCAACCGAACAGATGGGTCCATCGCCAGTTTCCAAAACCTATTTCACACCAATCACTTATTTTATGGAATGGCTGACCAAGTGAGTTGGGTCAATATGAAATCAAAATCTGTAAACGCCAGTTATAACCTAGGGACCTATGGATCTTTCCGTATCGATTATTTTGCGATCGAAAAACACAAACTCCAAGACAGTTGGTATGACATCGCTGGTGTAGCCAAATCAGGTGCCAGTACAGAATCCATAACAAACAATCAATACGATACAAGCCAAGTCCTTACTGAAAACGGAACTGGAAACAATCGCCCCGTTTCAATGCTTGGGAAAAGTTTGTTTCGTGAACTCGACTTTAAATACAATGTCCCGTATCAAAACCTAATTTTAGAATGCGGGTATAGTATGATTTATGCGGGGGATGCCATCCAAAACAAAGTGAATGACCGCACCATAAATTCCCAAGCGTATACAAACCAATTCAATAAAAATGCACAGTTTGCTTATCTTATGGTAACGGCCCAGTTTTAGAATAAGGTTTAAAAAAGAAGAGTCAATTTTTCGGGCTCCAAAGATAGATTGTTTTTCTCTTTCTTTGGCGCCTCGCCATTGTTATCTGAAAGGATGATTATTTGTTAAATGCGACCGCGCTTTACGCTCCAATCTTTCGCAATTGCGAAAGGATTTCCGCTGCAATCGCTGGCGAAAGAGTTTGTTCGATCCTATTTTAATTTCGATAATTCCTTCATTGTATTATATTCTAAATCAGCAACTGAATGGAGAAGAACTTTAATTTCACTGAGCAAAAGCTTTTCTCCCCTTTTTCCTAAAGAATCAAACAAGGAGGCAATTTTTGTCCAGTGGTCTGCAATCTCTTTGAATTGGAGAAAAGAATTTTTAAAGATAGGATCTTTTGTTAACTCATACGATTCTAAAAGAAAGTCTCTATACAAATTACGAAAAATAGCACCGCCAGTACCTGCTTTTTCCATCATCAAGGCAGTGGTTTCAAAATCTCTTTGGATGTCTTTAGAAGTGAGAAACCATTTCTCCAAATAGGATGCTAGTTTTCTAATCCCTTTATAGGATACGTTCGTAATAGGAGGATTTAAGTATTCACGTGCATTGTTTTTTGCCGCAAGGATCACAACCTTTTCCAAGTTAGCCTGTTTTTTCCAGGGACCAATGGTATAAAAAAGATTTTTGGAAGCCATTGCCCCTTTTTCGCTTCTTGCCAATTCTAAACTTTTTAAGGAAGTTTGTACCTTGGTCCCTTGCTGTTTTGTATCCACCAAATAAGCGTTTGTCTCATCATAGCCATAAAGAGCAGCATAATGACCCGCAAAATGAAAGGGTTTCGAAAAATATTCCAAGTGGAAACAATCCAATTTCAAACCAACAGGTATTCCCGAATCTACAAGATCCCGAACCGATGACCAGGCCTTTTGTTTCGATGTTGTTTCCCTAATCTCTAACTTTAGATTTAGATTTTTAGTTATATTTTCTGTAAGTCCGTCTGGTTTGATTCTCCCACCAATAAAGGGAAAATCCATCGACTTCATATTCCAAAAGATAAAACTAAGACCTTCTCCAATCCCAAATAACAAGGGTTCCGAAAGTTCGATCCCAATTTGTTTTAAAAGAGTACCCGTCGTTGTAGTTTCACAGTGAACTCCCACAAAGGGAGAAAATTTATCTAAAACCATAGATTATGGTGATTACCAGCGTTGTAATGGTTTTGCATAAGCCACTAAAATATTTCCGCTGAGTTTGTTCTCTAGTCTCTGGCAAAGCGAAAAGGCTGTCGATTCCAAATTGGCATATTTAAAAGTAGTACATAAGCCCTGCCGTTTCGCCAATGTACCTGTTTTGTAAATTGCCAAAAAAGCATTTAGCTGTTCCTCAATGAATATACATTCTTTTTCTATGTCAGGACCAGGGACCACTAAATCTGAAAGATCATACGAATTGAATTCAAAGTCTGGAATCCAATGATAAAGACTAGTATTTGTTAGAAAGGAATTGGATTTCACTCCACAACCAGTCCTTCAATGATGATTGTCCTTTGAGAATACAATGCACGATTGGAAGCCAAAAGAAATTGTGCACCTGTCGTCACAGTCCGGATGATCGAATCTATAACATTCTCTTTTGAATAAATTCTAAGATTAAAAATTTTCTTCGCATTTGGAAGTTGGTTTCTAATAATTTCATCAAGGTCTAATGTATCAATAGGTTGAGTATCAAAGAGATACCAAGAAAGTTTTGTTTCGATGGAAAAATGCCGAAATTTTTCATTGTCGCCAAGTTCATTAGAAAAACTTACAGGAATTTTTGTATCATTGATTTCGTACTGATAAGAAGCACAGCCGATCATAAAAAGAAAAATAAAGACGACGCCAACATTACTCAACATTTTCATTTTAAATCACTCCTGGTGGTTTGCGAATAGATATTGCCTTTGATATGGAGGGTATACGGCCGAACAATTCCAATAGTTAGCAGATCATAAATCCCATCTGAAAAAGTATATTCTTCGGAAATTTTTAGATCCCCAATATTGGCATTCGGATACTTTAAATAAACTTCGTTCAAAAGTTCATCTAAAGATTTATCCCTAATATTGGAAAGCCCCCAAAACATATAAACACGAGTATAAGAAATATTAAAAGAGTCCTTTACAGTGTAACCTTCACTAGAAGAGAAACTGTTTAGACGAACCTTGTTCTTACCCCAAGTTTGATAATAAGCAGTGTTAGCACAATTTAGCAAAACCATACTTGAAATGATTAAAAAAATGTTTTTCATAACTTGCTCCTAAATTTAGCATTTAAATAAGAATTGCAAGCAAACTTTTGCTAAATGATCATTTAACCAAGACCAACATCAAGAGCCATCATGAGAACAAATCCAAACATAGCACCAAGAGTTGACATTTCCGTTTCTTTTCCTGTATGAGATTCGGGGATGAGTTCCTCTATGACGACAAAAATCATTGCCCCCGCAGCAAACGATAAAGCAAGAGGCAAAATACTTTCTACATAAAAAACAAGGGCTGCACCAAGAAGGCCGCCAATTGGTTCTACAAATCCAGAAAGTTGTCCATACCAAAAACTTTTACGTGCACTAAATCCCTCACGTAACAATGGGATGGAAACAGCAGCACCTTCTGGAATATTTTGAATTCCAATCCCAAAAGCAACTACAACTGCTGCCATCAGTGCCTCATAAGTGAATCCATCACCAAGCGCACCAAAGGCGACTCCAACAGCCAAACCTTCAGGGATGTTGTGAAGTGTAATTGCTAAAATAAGAAGTAAACTCCTTTGGAAAGAGGACTTCCCACCTTCCAGACGATTTTCTTCCAATCCTACATGAAGATGAGGAAGGAGCTTATGTAATAAATATAAAGACAAACCACCTGATAAAAAACCAAAACTGACATAGAGCCATGCAGGGTTTCCGGCACGTTCCGAAAGTTCAATTGATGGCAATAGAAGAGACCAAAAACTCGCCGCAATCATAATGCCTGAAGCAAAACCAAGCATAGCATTAAAAACGGGCCTTGGCACCGTGCGAAAGAAAAAAACAAATCCAGCACCAAAGGCAGTACAAAACCAAGTAAACCCAGTGGCAAGTAATGCCAAAACCACTGGATGAAATGACAATAGAGAATCTAACATCTATTTGGCTGACATCATTCCAACAAATAAAGAACTCATTTCTTTTGCACGCCAAAGCCCATCGGAATCTTTTTCCATAGTCACTGGCCGAAAACTAGAAGCACCTCGAGTAGCCACAAAAAGTTTAATTTTGCCTGAGGATTCCTCACCCGAATAGGGGTTTGTATATGTTTCTACAGTGAGTGGCAAACTTGCTGTGTATCCATTGGATGGTTCTGCTCCTTTCCAATAACCATTGGATAACATTTTGTATTTATCCAATTGACCAAGAAGATATTTATCACCATTCCCTAAATCCATTCCATCCACAGCAGAAGGTTTCGTAGACTTTTGTCTATTTTTAGAAAGAACTGAAAGAGTCACAGCTTTCGTTCCCAGTTCTTGGTTTTTCCCATAAAGAGAAATCGCAAGGATAAGGATGGCGGCTCCCCCTTCCGGTGTGGTGGCAACCGAGGATTGAAGGGATTTGAATTCTTCAAGCGATGCCGGTTCGGATGGGAAAACAACTGGACTCCGGGAAGTTAAGTTTTGGGCAAAGGCCTGACCTGTTAGGAAGAAAAGGAGAAATACCAAAATAGGAAGTTTTTTCATAATCGTAGAATGTAGGGAATTTACCGATATTAATCAATTTATTTTCGATTGGCTTTTTAAAAAAAAGAAGACAGGGATTAATTACCAATAAATATGTGTTAGCAGATTATAAACTAACAAAGCGTTAAATTTAAAATTTAAAACCATTCCAATCATCTGGTTATTATTAACTTTCAGCTCCACATTCAATTGTGGAACAGAAAAAAAAGAAGACCAATCAACCGCACTAATCCCTTTATTAGCTTTAGGTTCTTCCGGTGGTAGTGGTGGGAAAGCGGCAGGAGAAAGATGCATTGTAGATACAGAATGTGCGGCAAAATTATTTTGTGCCAACGCATATAATATTAATACTCCTTATATTTACAATCTTTGTACTGCAGTACCAGCAGTTTCAGGAACTATTTCAGGTAACGGGACAGGATTATCAGCTACACTCACATCCTCTTCACCCGTTGCTGATTTTTCTGTGACCATCAACACCCCAGGAAAATACACTTTTTCTGTAACTTCAACCGATATTTCATCTTCTGTTGTCAAACCTGAAATAAATGTCTACCCTCAGTCAGGTAGAACGGCACTTCTACAAGCAACTAGAAATTTTAGCAATAACCATCAAATTAACGCATACAATTTTTCAACTCCAGGTACTTACAGGGTAAGAATATCAACTTACTATTATTCTGGATCGTTTGGCGGCGGAATTCGCCTTTTCGCAGCAAACAATGTTGTTGCTTCAGGCGGAGGAAGGCACACATACTTATAGTGGCAAAAATCGCTGTGATGATTATGCAGTGAACAGTTTACTTCTTAATACTTATTGCACAACTTATTTGGGAACTGGAGTCATCAGTGCTAATTCATGCGCAGTTCAAAATGCAGCAAAAACTTTAATTGGTAGATGTACAAAAGGAGTCATTCGTGGTTCAACTTACGGAAACGGCATGGTCACCAGAAATTACTACGATACCAGCTTACTTTCAGAAGTAACTTTTGATTGTGATGTTGATAATGGTGTCCAACTTTAAAAATTAGTTAAAAAAAACTTTACGAAAGCCTTTTGTTAAAGGAAGGTTTTCGTATGAAAAAAATTTCCATTTTTTTACTAATACTTACCCCTCTCCTAATCACCGCACAAACATTAAAAGATGCGAAAGAATTCCAAGCACTCTCTAAAAAAATGTGTGCCAAAACTTCTGAGTGTATGAAAGAAAAGTTAAAAGATCTTCCTGCTGATCAAAGAAAGATGGTCGAATCTCAATTTGTGAATGGGAATGTCTGTGAATCTAGGTACAAAAATTACGTGGTAGAAGGCCAAAAACCGGCAAACAACCAACCCACAAAGAAACTCACTAAACAAGATTTGGAAGACATGAAAAAATGTGCCAAAGACATGGCTGCGTTTTCTTGTGCTGACTTAGAAGATGGAAAGGTCCCGGAATCTTGCGAAAAATTCCAAGAAGAAGATTAAACTTAAACTTCTATCCAATACGGGCTAATATCACCTAGCCCGTGTTTACCGATAAGTCTCAAAATCAATCGATCCATTCCAATAGAAATTCCGGCGCAATCAGGAAATCCATTCTCCAAAGATCCAAGAAAATCCTCATCCATCGGGAATACTTCCTTCCCTAATTTGGAACGTAACTCTTGTTCTTCGGCAAAACGTTTCCTTTGTTCTTTTACATCGCTAAGTTCATAAAAAGCGTTTGCGAGTTCTAGTCCGTCCCAATAAATTTCAAATCGTTTTGCCACCCCATCCACAACTTTCGCAAGTGCTGCACATTCTGGGGGATAGTCATATAAAAAAACAATTCCTTCCCCTAACTTTGGTTCAACCAAATTGAGAAAAACTAAAAAAAAGAGATCTTCATACGGCCACTGGATGATCTCCGAAATAGGTGAAGAAGAGAGTTTTTTTGACTCTATCGTTTGTAATAAATCTTTTTTTAAAAACCCATGACCAACATTTTTAAGAAAAACCTCCTCCACTGATAAATGGCGAATCCATTCAGAACTTGATAATTTTTTTTGGTCTTCTTCTTTTCCAAAAACTAAAATCAATTCCCTTAAAAACGTTTCGATATATTGTCTCAAAAAAGAATCATCCATACCTTTGGCATAAAGCTCTAACATCAAAAATTCTTTAGAATGGAACCCGCTGCCCATCTCTCCGGATCGGTAAGTATGTGCCAATTCAAAGATACGAGTCATCCCTTTGGCCATCATTTGTTTCAAACAGTATTCAGGAGAAGTGATGAGATATCCTTTTTCTCGTCCACTGGGAGAACGTACTTCAAATGGATCGAGATATGGTTCCATCCCCACAATAGGTTTTAAGGTAGGAGTATCCACTTCTAAAAAACCATCTCTCCATAAAATCTCACGAACCTTTCGCAATACTTGGGATCGAAAAATGAGTGTATCTTTTGAGAGTGAAACCATACCATTACCTCCAATGGCAAAAAAAACGAAATACCTCACTGTACGTGAAGTTCAGAATGCGTATGAAATTGTCATTTTGTCTAAGAACGTACATCCCGAATTGGAAGAAGAATTGGATTCGGTCATGCACATGTTGTTTTTCCAAACTAGATCACATATCCAGATGGACCTTTCAAACTTGCCTTACCTTCCCCTAACACTCCTTACTAAACTCTTAAATATTGCCCGTGACCTTCGTTTGAAAAAACGAGTCCTTGTCCTACTTGGATTACCTTTGTCCGGTTATATTTACTTAAAACGATTTGGCCTAATCCGACTTGTATTCCCGAGTGAGGCCATTCTTAGGGAGTCCCATCGAGTTCCCAGGGGATAATTTCTAAATTCACACCCATTTCACCTAACAAAAGCATAGTCCTTTTGTCGAGTACCACACCTTTTGTGAATTCAGACGCAAACTCAACCGAAACGTAAATGGTCGACTCGTAACTTTCAGTGAATTCTTTTAGGTTCTTACGAACAGGTGCTAAGGTTTTAAGCAAATTCCAAATATGATCGATGACGGGAAATTCAGGCCCTAACTTAGAATTGAGCTGCCAATGACTTGGAATTGTCATATTTTCTATGTCTTTTACATCGGCTCCGTGGTAATAGTCCGGTTGGATGCCCAATTTCTCAGTGACTTCCAATGGGCGTAACTTTGGCCCAGAGAGGGCGAACATTGCCCACGATTTTGCTTCTCTTTGCGTTCCTGATTCCATTTTTTACTTTTTTTTTCTACTACAAGAACCAAATTGAGAAAGAACTCAAGGGAAAAACATGAAAAATATTTTGGTAATTGAGGACGATCCGGACATCGGGAACCTAATCCGGAAATCTCTCGATTCTGCTCACTACACAACCTCCGTTTTTGAAAATGGCGAAGACGGTTTGAAATTTTACAAATCCAATCATCCTGATTTAGTGATTCTGGATCTCTCTCTACCGGATATTGATGGTATGGAAATTTGCCGTAGCATCCGAAAATCCGATGAAAGCACTCCAATTTTTATCCTTTCCGCAAGGACAGAAGAAATTGATCGAATCATGGGACTTGAGTTAGGTGCTGATGACTACATCACAAAACCTTTTTCGGTTCGTGAACTTAAAACCCGAGTGGATGTTTTCTTTCGTAGATGGGATAAAAAAATTGGGATCAAACCAAATGTGGGCCAAGCAGGAGAAATCATTCGCGGTGCACTTAAAATTGATTCCATCCGTCGTCGGGTCACTCTGAACGAAAACATCATCAATATTTCTAGAAAGGAATTTGACATCTTACAACTATTAGCTGGATCACCGGGAAAAGTTTTTTCTCGCGAAATGATTTTAGAATCAGTTTGGGGAGTGGAATGGGATGGATTCGAAAGGATGATCGACAGTCATATCAAACGCATTCGTTCTAAACTAGAAAAAAACTCTGCACAACCAGAATGGATCGAAACCATTTGGGGAATCGGATATCGTTTCACTGACAACTTTGAGAACATAGTCGTTCCAGAATGAACTATAGAATATGGAAGAAGTGAAAAGAGACAAATCCCTCATCGACGAAATTAAGTTGTATGAGAAAAAAGCCAAAGAAATTGAACAAAGAGCCAAGGAGAAGTATATGGAACAAGTAAGCGACATCAAACAAAAGTTAGGTAAAGCAAGTGAAGAGGCTTCTATCAAAGCAAAAGAAGTCATCGACAACGTAGGGTCTTATGTAAAGGAACATCCACAAAAAGCCGCAATCATTGGTTTTGGTGTGGGTCTTGGACTCGGACTTGCTCTTGGCCTAATTTTTAAGAAGAAATAATTGGACGAGAAACATACAAAACATCGCAAAAAAGGCGGAATCAAATCCGCCTTCGAAGATTTAGTCGCTAAGGTTGTTGCCTATGGCGAAGTGATGGTGATTTACATTCAAAAGAACCTCCAATTTTATATTAAAAATTTGGTGCTTTCTTCTGTTTGGGTTTTCACTTCTATCTTTCTTATTTTTTTGGGACTTGCGTACATTTCGTACGGACTTTTTTTAAGCATCCAAAAGTTTTTAGCCGCTGGGGATCCCATCCTTGCCAGTTTAGGAACAGGGTTTGGATTTTTAATTTTTGCAATTTTGTTTTTATCACTCGTTCTCAAGAAAAAATAATCCCATGCGATTCAATCCACTAACAGACCATGAACGTTATTTAGACAAAGATCCCAAGGACATGTCACTCACCGAACTTCGGATGTTACTCAAAATCAAACGTATGGATTTACAATTGGGTTGGAATGAATTTGAAGGCAAAATCAAATTCTGGCAACGAGTGGTTCGCTCTGTCCGTGAATCAGGAATGGTCGACCAAATGAAAGAAGGAATCCAATCCTACTTACAAAATAAAACTCCCAAAGAATAGTTTTGGGCGCCTCGAATCTTTTCCTCAAACCAACCTCCTAAATCAAAACGACCGGGCGTACTGCGGGGTCCGCATTCGCTCCCGTCCTCGGAGGCGACTCGCCTCCTCTGACCAAGCCCTTCGTTTGCCCTGGCGAGGGATGGAATTTGATACCACTCTTAACCTTATGAAAACGGAAGGAATTGACATTGATGAAGGAAAAATCAAACCAATTTAACTTAATAATAACTATTAAAATCAGATAAGAAAGAATTCAGTTTTCCCACCTTGACATCCTTTCAAAACTTTGGTAGTGTTTGTAAATGGCTGTTACGACCCGAAAGTCTGAATTTGACCTCACTCAAATTTTAAACGGAGTTTCTTTCGTGACACCTAGTCCACTCGGTTTCCACCAACAAATTCTAGGGAAATTGTTTTTCCAATTTCAACTTTATTTACAAAAAGAAAACTTAGGTGAAATTTTCACCTCTCCCCTCGACGTGATTTTAGAAAGCGATGTGAATGTAGTCCAACCCGATCTTATTTATATCAAAAAAGAAAATCTTTCCATCTTCCATCCAAATGGTCACATCAATGGGATCCCCGACCTACTCGTAGAAATTATATCTCCAGGTTCTATTACGCGAGATACTGTGGATAAGTTTGCCATCTATGAAAAATATGGTGTCCCCGAGTATTGGCTTGTTTTCCCAGAACAGAAAGTGATTGAAGTATTTACACTAAAGGCCGGGAAGTATTCTCTATTTTGTAGTACGGAAAATACAAATGGGAAAATTACTTCCACTGTTTTTCATGATTGGGAATTGATGATAGAACAATTGTATCAGTAAACACTATTTGTATTCCAACGATATTTTTAAGTCCTTTACTCATCACATAACAGCAAAAATATTTTACTCACTATTATAGCTTTTACAAGCCTCGGAAAACGATACAGAAAATAACCTAATACACAGGGACTGGATCCCAATAACGACATTGAATCTGTTCGCTATGTCGATGTTTTTTTCTATCCCTTCTCTGCGCCCAATAGCACCTACTGTCCTCTATACTCTCTGGCCATAATTCGCTATTCTTCCAATTTTTCTTACCATAAATATTGGAAAACTTACCAGGCATCCAAGGGCTGTTTCTATCCGCTTTTTCATTAATTTTATGATCTACTATATATTGTTGCACAATTCCATTATTATCAAAGAATACATGGAAATATAAATAATCCATGCCTATATATCCACCATTCGGCAGAGGTGCAGTTACGTAATTTACATAGGCGATAATCTTTTTCATTTCAAATTTACGTCCCATGATTTCTTTAATGATTGGCTTTCTAAATGTCATTCTTAACCAAGGCCTAGGATACATCCCTAGTAGTTCTTGTTCTGTTGTCTTTCCAATCACTGGCAATTTGTTTGGATCATATTGGAATTTCTCCGGTCCGTGAAAAAAGTCATCGGCGAAATCAGGATCATCTTTCGATAATAATTCACATGAAAGTAGAGAAAGTATTATAAGAATCGATAATAACTTTACTAAATATGTATGCGTATCGAATAAATACTTCAAGAGATAAAACCTGAAATTTCCTCATTGGAAAGAGGTTCAAAAAATTCTTTTGATATTTTTGTTTTCCCTTGGTAGATTCCTATCTCTCGATTCTTCTTTTTATCAGAAGTAATTCGCACTAACTTCACAACTGGATTTCCCGCCTTGGAGATCACCACTTCCTTACCCTCAATTGCCTGGATGATGAGCTTCGAAAGATTGGATTTCGCATCATGGATGTTATACTCCATACCGAAAGATTAGCTAATCTAACGGACTAAATCAATCGAAAACAAACAAAGATTTTCGAAAATCTACCCACCCCCAGTCAAAAAAAGTGTTGCCAAATGACTACATATCATTGATTAGTCAAATGGCTACACAATGGATTTACGAAGAGATGTTTTTCAGGCAATTGCAGATCCCACAAGGCGGGCCATCCTCCTCCTTGTTGCCACCCAGTCCATGACGGCGGGAGCCATTGCTTCCCAGTTTGATACCAAAAGACCTACTGTTTCCAAACACTTACAAATTTTAACTGAATGTGAATTGTTAAAAAAAGAACCTAACGGTCGTGAGATGTATTACCACCTAAACCCAAACAAAATGAAAGAAATAGCAAACTTCATTGAACCTTTCCAAAAACTTTGGGATGACCGTTTTAACAAATTGGAATCGGTAATGAAAAACTATAAAACGAAAGGATAGGAATATGGAACTCAAAACAAAAATTTATGCGGAAGATGGAAAACAAGAGTTAAGAATCGAACGGATCTTCGATTTACCTGCCTCCTTAGTTTATAAAGCTCACACAGTACCAGAACTCATAGAACAATGGATGGGAAACAAAGTTCTTCAGTTTGAAGCAAAAAACCATGGAAGTTGGATTTATGAAACAAAAAATCCAGAAGGAATTGTTTTGTTTCGGGCCAATGGAGTTTTCCTGAATATGATCGAAAATGAAAGTTTTGTCCGAACCTTTGAAATGGAAAACACAGATTTTCCGGTTCAACTGGAGTTTTTTGAGTTTCAAAATATTTCGGAGAACCAATCAAAACTCAAAATGCACATCCTCTACAAATCGGTAGAACAAAGGGACCAAATTTTAAAGATGCCATTTGCAATGGGAATCAACATGGCACACAATCAGTTGGAACAAGTTCTTAGTGAGAAAGTTTGATTCGTAACTTCCTTGAAAAAGATATGAAGTGAATTGGGACCATCTAAAATGAAACAAACAAATCCAAAAAAGAATCAAATCGATTTATATTTCCAAAAAATCAAAAACTGGAAACAGGAATTTCAAATCTTAAGATCAATTGCACTAGAAATGGATTTACAAGAAGAAATCAAATGGGGGCAACCTTGTTATACTTTGAATGGACAAAACATATTCCTGATCCATGGATTCAAAGAATACTTCGCGATTTTATTCTTCAAAGGTGCCTTACTCAAAGATCCGAAAAAAATACTCATCCAACAAACTAAAAATGTTCAATCAGCAAGACAAATCCGATTCCAAAGTGTTTCTGAAATCACAAAGTTAAAAACCATCATCAAATCTTATATCAAAGAAGCCATACAACTGGAACAATCAGGGAAAAAAGTTGTTATGAAAAAAACTTCGGAGTTTGAAGTCCCAGAAGAGTTTTTAAAACAATTAGAAGAAGATCCAAAGTTACAGACTGCTTTTGAATCTTTAACTCCAGGCAGACAAAGAGCCTACCTACTTCATTTTTCAGGTGCAAAAAAATCTGAAACCAGAAAAGAAAGAATCGAAAAACAAATGCCAAATATTCTAAAAGGCAAAGGTTTAAACGACTAAAGTTAAACTTAAATTGCAAAAAACTTTTTCCTTATCACATGGCTTACAAAAGAAAACAGGTAAACAAGGATTATATATTAATTTAGGAGAAATCAGATGTCAGAAAAAACAAAAAAAATAGCTTATTGGTTCTTTACCCTTTGGTTGTCACTCGGTATGGTATCTACAGCGATTGTACAACTAATCAAACTTCCCGAAGAAGTAGAAAAAATCAACCAGTTGGGTTACCCTACTTATTTTCTTACGCTTCTTGGGGTTTGGAAACTACTTGGTGTTGTGGCAGTCTTATCACCAAAATTTGTTTTGTTGAAAGAATGGGCTTATGCGGGTTTTTTCTTTGCCATGTCAGGAGCTGCCATTTCCCATATTGCTTGTGGCCATCCATTTGGAGAAATTTTTCCTTCCCTTTTACTACTAACACTAACCGTTGTTTCCTGGTATTTGCGCCCGACCAATCGCCGAACATAAGATTAGATTTATATCAGAAAACTTTTTCAACCGATTTTTCTTTGGTTCCATTCTGCTAATCATCGGGATTGGACCAAAGAACAAAGTTTTTTATTTTTTTGTATTTTTATCCCCGCCACTAAATAACATTTTGATTTTGTTTCAGTTCTTTGTACCAATGGTGGCATCCATAAAAAGCAATGAGTAAAAACACAATGTATTCCAGAGTCACAAAGGGAATTTCCTTTAAGGAATAAATGGCGATACAAACCACATCAACAAACACCCATAAAAACCAAGACTCCAACTTTCTTTTAGCAAGTAAAAAGTTAGCAACGATACTTCCCACAGTGGTAAACGCATCCCAATACAAAAACTCAGGTGGTTTTACAAAAATACTGGGCAACCAGAATGGCAGCCGGCTTGTGATTTTCCCCAAGATATAAGTCCCCAAAAGAATCACAAAAACAAGAACCAAGTTTTTTGATGTGCCTAAAGATCGGATTTTTACATAAGCACCAGTTCTTTTACGCCAAACAATCCAACCATAAACACTCGATCCAAAAAAATAGATTTGTAATAACATATCCGAATACAATTGGATTTGGAAGAATAAAAAGAAAAAACAAATAGAAGTTAAAATCCCAAAAGGCCAAGTAAGGATATGATTTTTAGATGCTAAGTATACACAAAGAAGGCCGGTGGTTGTACCAAGAAGTTCTAAGAAACTAATCGGGTTACCGAATAAAGAGACAATGGGATACTCAATTGAAAAGTAGAAAGAAAGATTCTCCATTTACAAAGAAAAGTTTTAATAACCATTTTCTTCAAATCCAAATAATCGGATTTGGCTCAGATTTCCTCCACTTTTGGGAATATCACCACAATGATAAGGGCCAATGGAATATGCCTTTCTTAAAATTCCATGACCTTGGTAGGCTCCTAGATTTGGAGTGAATAGACAATCCTCGTTCGATTCACAAAGTCCGTTTTCATTTCCTTTTGCATCACCAATGATTTCACGTGCATTCCGAAGATGATATATTCCGCATTCATTGGATCCAAGATATTTTGAACCCCTTACTAAATTCTGACAATCCGTCTCTGAATTCGCGATTCCCCCAACAATATGTAATAGCGGGCGAGAACTGTCTGGACAAACATTTATATTCCGAAAATAAGTATCAGTTCTTTTTAAGGACCAATCAAAAATTCGACAATTGATTGAACAAATTCCCCTTATGCCATCTGTAAAAACTCCTGATGCATCATAATTAGTAAATGAACGATATATGTTTTGAAATTTTACGTAACTACTACTTCGTAAATTAGCAGAAATAAAACCAGAATTATCATTGGGATTTACCGTATCATCTTGGAAGATAAATCCAACAAAACTATTCTCATAGGGAATATTGTTTGCAAAATTATAATCAGAGGACCCGGCAGGTAACCCATTCAATGCAAAACCTACATTTGTTCCACTTAGAATATTATTACCTAATCCACCAGAAAACCGTACATTTCCCGTTATGTGATGATTGTTGACAGATGAATTTTCAATTGCGTAATTACTAGCTCTAAATATACCAATGTTTTCGAGAAGCATTTTGAAATCTGAGCTACCAGAACTGATCAAACCAATTCCAGAAACCATATTCACCAGAATTTGATTTGAAATGGTTAATCCGGAAATTTTCGCAGGTAAGGTTTCGAATGCAGTGATCGTCGCATTTGTTGAACTATTGGCTACGACCATATCTTTCAATACACTCCCGCCTATATTCGAACTTGTTGTAGAAATACTAACTCCATCGTCAGTAGAAGAATAAAGCACTGCATCTAAAAAACTGTTGTTCCAAATATGATTGTTCGTTCCTCCTGAAGATAAACTAATAACAGCGCCATCGATGTCTCCCGCAGTGAATGATGAAAATGTATTGTTCTGAATCAAACTTCCTGCAGTCATCCCAGCAGATGATAAGCTAAAAATATTTCCACTATTTTGTGTTGAAACTCGGGTCGACTGGTATAATCCTTGCGACCCTTGTATGGAGAATGTGGTTCCGCCCACTGCAGCTACCAAATTGGGAGACCACATAAATCGATTGGTTTCTGTCACTAAAACCAGTGGATTTACTGTGGGAAGAGATCCAAATTCACCTTCTAGATACTGAAAGTTCCCACTGAAGCGGAAGAACGGTGAAGAAGCCGCTAGAGACAAACTTGTATTTGACCTGAATATAATTCCCGTTCGATGGGATTGAATGTCGGAAGCACCTAACGAAGCTGTTGATTGGTCTAATAAATAAAGAGTCCCTACACTGGCATTCAATGTCCCACCTGCTAGTGGATAGGAAAGAATTGGATTGGTCCATGCGGAAGCTGATGGCGTTTTCCCAACCAACTGGTTTGTATGAAAAACAGAAACGGAAATGGGCCCGAAATGGTAACTCCCATTTTCAGAAACAACAAGATCTCCCAAATACTTTCCGGGTTTGATAGAAGTTGCAACAAAAACTAAACCGCCACCAGTTCTCTCAAAACATGTAAATTGCAAAGTACCTGTATTATCTTCCGCAAAATATCCATCACAGGATGCGGAATTGAATATTCCACCAGTGCCCTCTACAGATAACATTAAACCTGCATGCAAACAGGCACTATATCCACCTAACTCCGTACCTGTGCAGGTTGTATTTGATGCATCGATAGCAGAACTACCATCATTTTTTATATAATCTAAGATTTGTGTACGGCCGTCATAATAATGTTTGATTGGAGAAAGTTGTAAATCAACGTTTATTCCGCAATGCGGGGATCTTAAATTCGCGACTATTTTGAAGAGCAAAGTATCCAAAAAAGTTGATGATCGACTGTCGCATCCATTACCAAATTCACTTCGGCTACATTGGATCCCTCCGAAAAAAATACAAAAGGCTGTTAATCTTAATAGCCAACGCATATCTTTCCAATTTACCAAATTGGAAATAAATTGACAAACCTTTTTACCGACTAAATTCTAAAGAAATCTTCCTTAAACCCCTTCTCGCCTAACCATTTACTTTGCAAAAGGTTATATCCTACAATTTCAAAATCACGAGAAATCCATTTCCTATATTTTTTTTTCGAACGAGAAAAAGCATATGGATCAGTGAAATTCATTTCTTCTTTCATTACCGAATAGTCTTCATTCGTTGGAACTGTAAAATATAGATAATTGCAATACTTAGCCATTTTTTCCAAAACATCTGGAATCATCGAATCGGGAAGGTATTGGATGACTGAATTACAAATTCCAAGCTCCACCGGTTCCTTTTCTAACTTAGGAAGTTTAAAAGTTTCTAAGGATTCATGGTAAAGATGGAATTTATCAGAACGTTTGACCCAGTCTTTTTTCTTTAGATCTTCATAGGCATCTTTGGAGGCGTCCACTGCATACACTTTTACCGGAGAAAAAGTTTTTACCATCTCTCTGAGTAAAATGGCTCTTCCGAAACCGAAGTCGGCCATTTTGTAAACCGGAATTTCCATTAATTGAAAGAGTGCTTTTAAGTATTCCGCATGTTGTTTGGCATTGTAAGATCCATCTACGTCTAACCCATTCCCGTAAATATCAGTCCAATAGGTACCATCAAACTCTTTCCCATTTTTTCCAAAGCCGAAGTTTTGTTTTTTTAAAAAACCCTTCATTAGAACTGAACTCCTAAACTTTGGAGCTCTCGAATCATTTCTTTGATGTATTTTGGTTCCCTAATGAGTTGGTCCACTTCCTTTTCAAAAGCCTTAGTTACCATAATGTTATCTTTTTTCACTCTGTTTAAATAAACCTCAAGAGATTCTTTTGTAATTTTTTTCTCTGGAAAATCTGCCATTAGGGGATGAGAAAAAAATCTTTGTCTGATAGAATCTTCTAATTCTCGAATTTTGGATTTGATGATTCCAACAAAACGTTTGATGGATGAATCATGAAATGAAACATCTGTTTGTTGGTTGGGTAAAAGTTCATCTACTTGCAGTTTGATTTCTAAAATTTCTGCAATATTCATATTGTCTCTTGCACCAGAGAGTTTAGTCATTAGTTTAGATTTACGTTCCCTTAGAATTGGATCTTGTTCTTTGTCAGGGTGAATGAGTTTTGCTAAGTTTTTAAACAAGGTGTTAATGTCTGTGCTAAGCAATCGTTCCGCTTCCAATTGTTTTTTTTCTTTTTCACTTTGTGCTTTTGATTTTTTGCGTTCCCCAGAATGCGAACGGGAACCTCTGAAGTATTCAGCACGATACTCTTCATATTTTTCCCGAAATTCTCTATACTTTTCTTCGTGCGATTCTTTTTCCTCTTCAGAATCAAACTCGGTGCGGTTCAAATCATCCAAATCAATTTCAACACCAAACTTTTGTTTGATTTTCGATTCCATTTGACTCTTATACCGAAGTCTTTCCATTCGTTCAAATTTAGTTTCTAACTGATCCCGGTAATTTCCATAAAAAGAAGAATCTTCCATCATGGAATCGTTACAAATATCCAAAAGATAACGCCGCAGGAATTCTCTTTGCATTTTGCCAAAAGAAAGTTTTTCCTCAAGAAGGATGGCACACATGAGATCGAAACGTTCTTTTTCTAACTTTTTTTGTTTTTCCAATTGAGGTAAAACATCTTGCAGATATGTTTCGTTGACTAGTTGAAACAATGGCTCAATTTCTTTGGAACGCTCCAAAGTTTCTTTATGTTTTTTTAGAGCATCATTGAACTCTTTTTGCGCTTTGGTTTGGTTAGAAGAAAAACCCGTCCAAATCAACGTTTCTTCTGGATTGGCTAGAGTAGATTTAGACTTTTGTTTTGGCATTCCAAGGTGGGAAATCGCCAGATGAGTTCCACCTGGCGACCATTCGAAAGATTCGTTACTACGCTTTCATCAAATTCAAAGCAGCACCTGCTTTGAACCATTCGATTTGTTGCGCATTGTAAGTATGGTTCACAGAAATTTCATCTTTTTTCCCATCCTTATGATTGAGAACAAGAGTGAGTGGTTTCCCTTCTGCAAAACTTGTGAGTCCTACAATATCAATCACATCATCTTCTTGGATTTTATCGTAGTCATCTTTGTTTGCAAAAGTCAAAGCCAACATCCCTTGTTTTTTCAAGTTGGTTTCGTGAATCCGAGCAAACGATTTTACAAGAACCGCTCTCACACCTAAATGCCTTGGTTCCATCGCAGCATGTTCCCTAGAAGAACCTTCTCCATAGTTTTCGTCACCTACCACAATGGATCCAATCCCTTGTGCTTTGTAAGCTCTTTGGGTTTGCGGAACCGGTTCGTAGTTTCCGGTAAGTTGGTTTTTCACTTCATTGGTTTTACTATTGAAGATGTTCGTAGCACCAATGAGAAGGTTATTGGAGATATTATCCAAGTGACCACGGAACTTAAGCCAAGGACCCGCCATTGAAATATGGTCTGTTGTACATTTTCCTTTGGCTTTGATGAGTAGTTTTAGACCTTTGAGATCTGTTCCTTCCCAAGCTTTGAATGGAGCAAGAAGTTGTAATCTTGTGGATGTTGGATCAACAATCACTTGGACCCCTGATCCATCTGCCGCCGGTGCCACAAAACCTGCATCCTCAACCGCAAAACCTTTATTAGGGAGTTCTTCCCCAGTAGGTGGGTCCAATTTTACTTGTTCCCCTTTTTCGTTGGTTAAAGTGTCGGTGAGCGGATTGAACCCTAAGTCTCCCGCAATGGCAAGAGCCGTTGTGATTTCTGGAGAAGCCACAAAAGCATAAGTGTTTGGGTTTCCATCTTGGCGGGCTTGGAAGTTACGATTGAAGGAGTGAACAATGGTGTTCTTTTCCTTTTTTTCTGCACCCACACGAGACCACATTCCAATACAAGGCCCACAAGCATTAGAGAAAACTTTAGCTCCAATTTTATGGAAGGAATCAATGAACCCGTCTCTTTGGATCGTATAACGAACTAGTTCCGATCCTGGAGTGATGGTAAACTCAGCTTTGGTTTTAAGACCTTTTGCTGCCACTTGTTTGGCAAGGGAGGCAGCTCTTGAGATATCTTCATAAGAGGAGTTAGTGCAAGATCCGATAAGACCCACTTCCACCTTGAGTGGCCAACCATTTTTTGCCGCTTCTTCTTTCATTTTAGAAATAGGAGTCGCAAGGTCTGGAGTGAATGGACCATTTACATAAGGCTCTAAGGTGTTGAGATCAATTTCAATCACTTGGTCAAAGTATTTGGAAGGATCGGCATACACTTCTGGGTCAGCTGTTAAGTGAGCTTTGTATTTGTTAGCAAGATCTGCCACATCACTTCTGTTAGTGGATCTTAAGTAACGTTCCATGGATTCATCGTAACCAAAAGTAGAAGTGGTTGCACCAATTTCTGCTCCCATGTTACAGATTGTACCTTTTCCCGTACAAGAGAGGGCTTCCGCACCTGGTCCAAAGTATTCTACGATCGCACCAGTTCCACCTTTTACAGTGAGAATTCCTGCTACTTTTAAGATTACATCTTTTGCTGATGTCCAACCATTTAGCTTTCCAGTGAGTTTGACACCAATGGCTTTTGGCCACTTGAGTTCCCAAGCAAGACCTGCCATCACATCACAAGCGTCAGCTCCACCAACGCCGATGGCGACCATTCCCAGTCCCCCAGCGTTTACTGTATGGGAGTCGGTTCCGATCATCATCCCACCTGGGAAAGCATAGTTTTCTAAAACCACTTGGTGGATGATACCAGCACCTGGTTTCCAAAAACCAATTCCATACTTATTAGAAACGGAGGATAAAAAATCATAAACTTCTTTGTTTTCTTTGACAGCAATACCAAGATCCACACCGGATTCGTCTTTTGCCGTGATTAAGTGGTCACAGTGAACGGTGGAGGGAACCGCTACTTTTTTACGACCAGCTTGCATAAATTGGAGAAGCGCCATTTGCGCTGTTGCATCTTGCATCGCCACACGGTCTGGTGCAAAGTCAACGTAGTCGACACCGCGACCAAAACTCTTTGTTGGATTTCCATCCCAAAGGTGGTTGTATAAAATCTTTTCTGTAAGTGTGAGGGGTCGACCCACTACCTTCCTGGCTTGTGCGATGGCCGCTTCCATTTTGGAATAACGCGCCGCAATCATTTCTATATCAAATGCCATCTGAACCTCTTATACCTATCAGACCGCAGGAAAAAAGGGAATCAATCGAAAATTAAACTACAAGTAGTAAAATCAGTAAATTTGGGTCACTTGTGAGAACCAGTATCTTTTTTAGCCGTCAATACGGACATAAACTTCATCCGCTTTGAGGATGAGACCTGATTTGATTTCGATTAGTCTGGTATTGACAAAAACTCCGTCTTGGTATGGTGTCACAATTCCCGTGATGATGACATCCAGTTTCAAAACATCGCCTATTTTCCGCAAGGTGGCCGTGTCAGTGGGAACATCCAAACCAAGTCCAGCTTCTTTTAAAACCTTTTCATTGGCCAAGCGGTCTAGGATTTGGAATCTATCTTTTTTTACAAGTTCAGTGGTTAGTTTTTCTGCAAGGATTTCGCCGTAGGGACTTTTTTTACCTTCATGGTCTAAAAAAGTTAAAACAACAAGCCTTTGTGGTTGGAAATAAAATCCTTTTTCTGAGAGAGATAGGGCCAGTTGTTCGAGAGGGGGAACGGTTTTTTTCTGGGGTTTGGACTCTCTTTCTTCTCCCAAATAACAAGCGCTAAAGCTAAATAAAATCAAAACAAAAACTATTTTTTTAAAACGCAAGTTCCATCCCAAGTGAGGTAACATATTCATAAAACGATTTTCCATTAAACCCATTCCCGTACATAAAACCACCGGGAACCCCAATTAGCATACCGTCTTTATAAAACTGGTTCTGAAAATTAAGAAAAAAAGTAGTTTTTAATTTTCCAGGATTTTTACCACGGAAACTGGCAGCAAAAGTCTCAGGAGAACGTCCATTTTGGTCTTTTATTTGCAACCAAGGGTCGTTAAAGACATTAAAAATTTGATTCCCAACATAAAGAGAATAGTTCTTAGAAGAACCCAGAAAAAAGATAAAACCGAGAGAGGCAATGTCTTGGGCCGGCGAAAATCCCGTTTGCCCATTGGCATAGGTTCCGGGTTTTGCATTTACATAATTATATTTAACATTTAGTTGGACTTTATCACTGCCAAAAAAAAAAGAAAACTTTCCACCTTCCGCACCATAGGCCGTTACTGGATTTTCCGTTTTCACTTGATAGACAGAGGTTTGTACTTTGAGAAACTGTGCCGGTGAAAAACTTCCCTGGTATTCATAGAGTTGTTTGGGATCAACCAACAATCTCCTATTGGTATCCATCTGACGAAAGATCATGGTTGCAGAAGGATGAATTGGTGCCACAGGAATTGGTTGCGCTAATGATGGTTCACCACTTTGTTTTGCATCCCAGACATTAATAGAGGGAGGAGAAAGATCAAACTCCAATTTGTTTCCGGAATTGGAGTTTGGATTTCCTTCGAGAGGATTGTTTCCATTTTTTTCAGATCTTGTTAGGAATCCCAAAGAAAGAGATTTTAGATGATTCGAATATTCTAAATTACCGAGAGTTCCTTTTTTTAAGTTTATTTTGACAGGAGTTGTACGCAAATATTCTTCCCCTAACTCTAATGAGTGGGGAGGCTCTAATTCTCTGACGGCAGACTCTTTGATAGGAGCGATCAAAACAACTCCAAGAAGACCTAAACCAGAGAAAAGGGAAACATATACCGAAGATTTCGGGGAGTACATAAAGAAACTGTAGAAACATATTTCCCAATTTCCAAAGAATGTAAATCTATTTTTAAAATAAGAACATTGAATCCCCATAGGAATAAAAACGAAACCCGTTCTTCAATGCATACCGATAAGAATCCAACACAAGTTGAGTCGTAGCAAAGGCGCTGACAAGAAGGAGGAGACTCGACTTGGGCAAATGAAAGTTCGTAATCAAACCTTGCACAGAATCAATCTTGTCACCTGGCGACAAAAAGATGTCAGTTTGACTTGATCCTACCTTATATTTCTGTAGTTGAGAATCAAAAACAGTTTCTAAAACACGGAGTGTTGTGGTTCCGACAGCGATAATCCGCCTTCCCTCTTTTCTTGCATCGTTTAACTTAGTTGCTGTGGATTCAGAAACTAAGTATTTCTCACTGTGTAGAGTTTTAGTCTGCCATTGTTCGGTGGTCAAAGGACGAAATGTCCCATAACCAATTTGTAGTTCCACTGGCAAAAACTCGGCACCAAGTGTTCGGAAAGTATTTTTTAACTCTTCGGTGAAATGAAGGCCAGCGGTAGGTGCCGCAACCGATCCTGATCGATTGGCAAAAATCGTTTGGTATCTCAGCTTGTCTTCTTCTGTTACATTCCGTTTGAGATAAGGTGGGATTGGAATATTTCCAAAAATTTCAAAATCGGAATCAGAAATTGTCAACTCGGAGCCTAGAAAAGAAAGTTCTTCTTTCGGGCCTTGGTAAACAAACTGATAGTTGGGAAAACCCACTGGCGATAACCTATCACCTAACTTTAGCTTTGCCCTATTTTTTAATATACACAACCAAGTTTGGTTTTGATTGTCTTGTGGTTCTAAAAAAATCGATTCATGGATTCTACCTGATTCCACTTGTAGAAACACACGCCGATAAGATACTTTTGTCTCATTGTATACAAAAATATCACCTGGCCGAACCAAGGTTGTGATGTCTCGAAACAAAGGTGCTTCCCAAAATTTTGATTGGGCACGATCCACCACAAGGAGACGCGACTCGTCCCTATTTTCTAAGGGAAATTTAGCAATCTGCTCTTCAGGAAGGTGGAAATCGAATTCGTTTAAAAAATCCATCTATAGATAGCCTTGGGAAAACCTTGTCAATTAACCAGAAATATTGGGAATGGTAGGAGAACTATGTGGAAATTTTTCGAAACCGTTGAGAAACGTGGAAAATGGATTCTGAGCCTCTTACTTTTGGTTCTCCTTGTCCTCTCCGTTTCCAGGTCCAAACAAAAGTCGGATTTTTTAGATTATTACCATGCGGCGGAACGCTGGGAAACAGGTGAAAATCTCTACAGGTTTGATGTTGCTTTTGAACTCCAAACCAAAATCAAATCAATGGAAGATCTTTTCCGACCAGAAAATCTCCATTTGCTTTCGGCTCTCCAAAACGAAACCGCAACCTATATCTACCCTCCTTTGTTTTCTTTTTTACTCATTCCATTTACCTATCTCAGTGAACCAGGGGCTGCCCTTGTCTTTGAAATTCTGAGTTGGATCTCTTTGTTTGGAATCCTTTACTTATTATTCCAAAATAAAGAACTAAACCTAAGACACTCCAAATATCCTTTTTTGATTCTTATTGCCTCCCTGATTTTCAATTTTAGATTTTTAGAAAGCCATATCCAAAATAACCAGGTGGGACTTCTTCTCATCCTACTCATCTTCGTTGCAATTACGATACGATCTCATTGGTTGAGTGGTTTTTTATTGGCCCTTGCCGTTAGCATCAAAATCACTCCTCTTGTTTTTTTATTTGTTTTTGTCTACGAAAAACAATACAAACGAATCTTTTGGTTTTTAGTTGGTATGATTGTTTGGAATGCAATTCCTCTTTTGTATCATTGGGATTATACCATTCAGATGACATCAGAATGGCTCCGCGAAATTTTAGGAAATGCGTTCAGTAATCCCCTGCTTCGTTCTTGGAAAAACAACCAATCCTTAAGTTCTACTTTGGCTAAATATTTTGTGTCTGGTGCAGATATGATCAACCAACCAACTTACTCGATGCCATTTGTAAATCTGTCCTTACCCACTTTAAAATTAATTCAACTTGTGTTTATGATTCTATTTGGAGTTCCACTATTGTTACTATGGAGAAAGAAAAACAAAAAATGGGAAATTGTTTCTCTTTTGTTTTTAGTTTCTGCACTCTTTAGTGGAATTAGCTGGGTTCATAGCTTTGTAATTTGTTTAATTCCCGTTTATTTTATTTTGAATCAAGTAGTAACAAACAAAATAGATAACAAAAAGGAATTATACATTCTGTTTGTGATCCTAAGTTTACCACTGATTGCCCATCGAACCTTTGTTGGAACAAAATTAGAAGCAACACTATCTATGTTCTCTATCTTATTTTATACAACTAGTTTCTTATACTTCTACATCGTAAGGTTTGCATTCCATGAAACAGAAAATCGGCATTGATGCGAGGCCCCTTGCTTATGGAATGACGGGGAATTCAAGATACTTGGCAGAAGTATTAAAAATCATTCTGCCGAAACATAAAGAAAAAGAATTCTTTTTATATACGAACAAACCCATTCATCCCGTTTTTCGGGATTTATTAGGTCCAAATACAAAAGAAGTCCTAGAACCTAAAAAAATTCCAGGACCAATCTATTTGAATTTTATCCTTCCAAAACGTTTAAAGAAAGATGGAATTGAAGTTTTTTGGGGCACCATTCAAATGTTACCGTTTCGGAAACTTCCCATTCCAAGTTATGTAAATTACCATGACCTAAACTTTATCTCAGCCCCAGAGACAATGGCGAAATGGAATTACATACAACATAAACTTTTGTCACCGATCACTATGAAACATGCGGACAAAATTTTTTGTTTATCTAAAAACACAAAAGAAGAAATTACCGCATTCAATCCAACTTACGAAAAAAAATGTATAGTTGTTTATCCGGGTGTATCCAAACAAAAAACGGGAAAAGTAAAAACTAATTTTCCTAAAGATTTCTTCCTAACAGTAGGAACTTTAGAACCAAGAAAAAATATCAATCGCCTGGTAGACGCATTTTTAGAATTCAAAAAGAAACACCCAAAAGATAAAAATTTTTTACTCATTCTTGGCCGAAGGGGATGGGGAGAAGAAGGTGAATTGTTATACCAAAAACTAAATGACCCAGAAATTCAAAAACAAGGCATTCAGTTTTTGGAAAAACCTGACGACTCCACTTTGGCAGAAGCATTTAAACAATGTAAGGCGTTTTTCTTTCCTTCTTTACACGAAGGATTCGGATTACCTCTTTTGGAAGCCATGTTAGAAGACAAACGATGTGTTGCATCTGATATTCCCGTTTTTAAAGAGATATTATCTGAAAAATGTGACCTTTTTGTCCCACCGAAACAAACAGAGGTTTGGACTCAAACCTTCGAACTAATGTCAGGACCTAAAAAAGTCAGGTCTCCAAAATTTCCCGCCAAACAATGGACATGGGAAGAAACAGCTAAAAAAATAGAAGAGGTAATTTTTTTATGAAATTTCTAAACAAATGGATATCAAAATGGAAAGAAATCCAAAGCAAAAGGGAAACTGCTTATTTTGGAACTTCGTTATATGATGAATTAACGATAAATCCTATCCCATCTCTTTTATTGATCACAGCAGTCGTTCTGTTTTTTGTTTATAGCCTTCCATACGCGTTTTATCTAGGAAAGTTTTTTTTCTGGTTCGTCGGAGTGTTAGAAATCACAAAAGTTTTAAAAATTCCTTTTTTAGACGAACTAAGATATTATCATTATCTTTCCGCATTTGTCTATTTTTACATAACCATATCTCTACTAATCGACGTTAGCCGCCTTTTAAACAAATGGAACAAAAGAACGGTTTTTGTAAAAAATGAAATTTGGCAAATCCAAAGGTTTGGATTCGGAAAAAAGCTAATCAAAGTCAACTTTGGAACCAATGAAATTCAATTGGGATATGAGCATGGTGGGTTTAGCGATTACTTTGGTTGCAATCGAATGATTTGGGAAAAGGACGGGAAAACCTTACTTACCACTCCGTTCTTTTTCCCTTACAAAAAAAATAAAATCATCGTGAATCGAGTTTTGAATCGTTAAACCGGAATCTGATTCTTGAAAAAGTTATTCATTCTACTTTTATTACTTTTCCTTTTTTTGTTCCATCTTAGATACCTGTCTCGGGCCTTTGACTGGGATTCTTGTGTCTATGCACTTAATATCCAAAAGGATCGAGTAGAATCTGCTTTTTTTAACCCACACCATTTAGGTTTTGAATCATCAGGTCTACTCTATTGGAAAATGATTCGTTCTATATATCCAACAACGGACATTATGTTCTTTTTAAGATTGCGGATTCTCAGTTTTTCATTATTTTTTTTAGGGCTTTTTATTTGGGTTTATTACAAATTATATAAAGATCTACTTCTTGGAATCATCCTAGCTCTTGTCATCCAAGTTAGCCAAGCGTTTTGGTTCTATAGTTTGCATAACGACACACCACTCATTCATTCTTGTTTGATGGCTCTTCTATTTTTATATACAATTTATTATCTTAGGGAAGGGTTACAAACAAAACATCTCATCATTTTATGGTTCATCCAACTCTTTAGTATCTACTTTCATCAATCGAATGTCATTCATTTTGGAATGGTACCTATGGCAGTGTTTCTTTCGCCAAACAGAAGTTTTGGTAAAAAACTTAGAACCATCTTTCTGTACCTGACCTGTTTAGGAATGGCAACGATTCTATCTTATTTGTTTGTTGGATTTATCATTTTAAAACGAGGCCTTGGACCAATCGATGAAAAACATTTTTCCTTTTGGATGTTCCTTTATGCGGCCATCAATCGCTGGGGGACTAGCCTTGGAGAAGAAAAAAATTATGTTCTCTACTTCTATCGAGGGATAGGAGATGCCTTCCTTGTATTCCAGAACGTCATTCCTAAATTTCGTGTGAACCTATTTAACTTCCAGAACCCCAAACACCTCCCCTACAATTTAAATCTTTTATTCTGGATTTTTAGTTTGTGTCTGGGAATTTTGAATTTCCGTACTATGTGGGCCCGATACAAACAAGAACTATTGGTAATGTTGTTTTGGATCATTCCATCCATCGGATTTTACACATGGTGGGAAGGGTATTTTTTTGAATTTTGGGTCGGGACTACGATCGCACTTTGGATCCTTAACTCTTATACTTTGCAATCCCTATCCATACCTATGTTACCAAAGTTTTCTAAGGCCATCCTTCATACCATCTATCTTGTTTTATTTCTATTTTACTTCAGTACAAATTTTACCTTCTCCACACTTCCTAGATCCATTGGTCCAAAATTTGGATATACCGAAGGAATCCAAGGACCTGTTGAGAAGTTAGCCGAAGAATCAATTTACCGTTAGGAACCAAACAAATGTTATTTAACTCTTTTGAATTTTTAGTTTTCTTTTTTGTAACGATCATTGTAGGAAACATTCTAAAGAATCGCTGGCAAAAACTCTTTTTTTTACTTACCAGTTATTACTTTTACATGGCTTGGCAACCTTCTTCCATATCCTGCACAGGCATGGCAACTGAAGGGTTAAAGTTTTATACCGATAGACTCTATTGTGATTTTAAAATTAATCCGTATGTTTTTATTTTAATTTTTTCAACCATCATCGACTACTTTGCAGCAAGATTGATTGAAGAAAAACAAGATGGCGATAGTGCCAGAGGATGGTTACTGGTATTATCTCTTGTAGTAAATATTGGAACCCTTGGCTTTTTCAAATACACTGATTTTTTACTCGGAGTGATCAATGACATCCATCTTTTGGGATCTTATCAATTCCCTAAACAAAACATCATTCTTCCTGTAGGAATTTCTTTTTATACATTTCAGTCGATGAGTTATACCATCGATGTTTATAATCGTAAAATTGAAGCAAGAAAATCATTTTTAGATTTTGCCCTATATGTTGCGTTTTTCCCGCAACTGGTTGCAGGTCCAATTGTCCGTGCAGAAACTTTTTTCCGCGACTTAGACTTTCGTCTAGGGGTATACAAAGAAAACATTGATGCCGCTTTTGCACTAATTTTGATTGGCTTCACAAGAAAAATTGTTTTTGCTGACAACCTAGCACGCGTTGTCGATTCAACCTTTGCAAATTACCAGAACTTAAACTCTATTGAAATTTGGACTGGAGCTTTGGCATTTGGTTGGCAAATCTATTTTGACTTTGCCGGTTATACAGATATCGCTATCGGAGTGGCCAGATTATTTGGATTCCAATTTAATCCAAACTTCAACTTTCCTATGTCTTGTCGAAACATTGCAGACCATTGGTCCAGGTGGCATATTTCATTTTCAACTTGGATCAGAGACTACATCTATATTCCGTTAGGCGGATCGAGAGTAAGCGTAATCATGTATATCCGAAATATTATGATCACCTGGTTATTTGCTGGATTATGGCACGGAGCAGCTTACCACTATGTGGGATGGGGAATTTGGCAGGGCACAATGTTACTTTCACATAAATTCTACGGAGATACGAAAGTTGCAAAATTTTTGAACAACAAAGGTGGAAGAGTGTACGACCTTTTGGCCCGTATTTTCACCATGTTCTGTTTGGCATTTGGTTTTATTATGTTTCGAGCAGAAACAATGGAAAAAGCCATTCCGATGATGAAAGCACTTGTTTTTTTGAATGATTCTGTTGCCCCTCTCACTCGTTGGTCAAATTACCGATTCGGGATTTTACTTGTGATTTGTTTCACTGCAAGTTATGTTTTTTCAAAAAGACAAATTCCTACCCTTCTCACAGGAAGTTGGTTAAAATACACAACCTTTGTTATTGTAAACGTATTATTATTATTACTTTTTGGAGTCACTGAAAGTCAGAACTTTCTCTACTTTCAATTTTAATTATGAGCTTACTAAAAGAAACCATTTCGTTTTTTACCGATAAAAAGATTCTTTTATCCTTATTTATTTTAATCGCATTGGAATGTATTCTTCAGGTTGGCTTTTATAAACCTTTTTTAAAGAAAAATTCCTATGCTTCTAATATCAACCGTGTAACAGAACATGTAGTATCGAAAAGAGATGTGTTGGATCCTGACATTTTAATTGTGGGAACTTCTGTTGCATTTGAAGGAATAAGCATTCGGATTCTGAATGAAGAACTTCAAAAGTCTGGATGGAAAACGCAATCCATTGCCGTTCGTGGTTCGGAGTTGGTTGTCCAACATCGAATTCTGGAAGAATACTTAGATAAATTTCCAAATGTAAAAATTATCCTCCACGTGATGGAACCTGGAATGCCTTGGGTAGATAGAAAATATATTGTTGATCCCACAATGGCAATGTTATCTGAACTTGGAAATTTTAAAGCCATCCCAACAGTTTTAAATTTTGAATATGACCTAACTTTTTCGAACTATTTATTTCTCACCTTTAAATCTGTCGCTTATCGCAAAGATCTATCTGATTTTGTAATTAACTTTAACGAAAGACTAAAGACAATCTCAAGAAGAAATAAAAATCCTAACTTGAATGCTTGGGATTATGAAAACGACCATCCTGAATCCATTGACGAATACCAATTAAAAAGTGTGGACGATTGTTTGAATCGATTGGCACTCCATCTTCCTCTTGAAATCCCTAAGGCGTCGAATCCTGACCATAGACGTATGTTATTTGAAACTTGTGGAATTGCAAGTATAGTCCCACAAGAATCCAACGCAACAGAGGATACAAAACGATATTTTAGAAGATTAAAAAAAATGTATGATTATATCGCAAATCGAGACATCCATATCATCAATGTCTTTGCACCATACTCAAATGTAATCAGAAAAGTAAACAATGAAGGTAGAATGAAAGTTTGGCATGATGGCCTTTCAGAAGCATTGGCACCTCACCAAACTTTGGATGAAATGGATCTCCAAGACTCTCTTGGTGAAACAAATGGAAAATATTGTTTTGACCTGATCCATTTAAACGAAGCCGGTATGAAAGAGTTTACCAAAATTCTTGCGAAGGAATTGGAGAAAAAAATTGGAAAACGCTGATATTACCTTAAACCAATTACAATCGGAGGTAAACGATTGGATTCAAACAATTGGAGTAAGATACTTTTCTGAACTTACAAACTTAGCAATTCTTATGGAAGAAGTGGGAGAACTGTCCAGACTTATGGCAAGAAAGTTTGGAGACCAGTCCTTCAAATCTGGTGAATCAGCAGACACCATTCCAAATGAAATTGGTGATATCTTATTTGTATTAACATGTTTAGCAAACCAAATGGGGATCTCACTCCAAGATGTGATTCAAACCACCATCCAGAAAAACACAAAACGCGACTTAAATCGCCACAAAAACAATCCTAAACTTTAACCATTGGTTTCAGTGGGTATTCCCGCTTCCCTTCGAATTGCATTCCAATAAGCAGAAAGATGAGCAGGATGCGAATTCATATCTGAAATACAATAGTCAAACTTAGTTCTAAAAATTGGATTTGTTTCTAAAGCTGATTCATATTGCGGATATTCAAAATACATTTTTTGGAAAAATTGTTTTTGGCCTTCAAAATCATAATCCTTACGAAAAAACATATAAGCATGGGCTAAATCATGCAAAAGGTGCTCAAAAGCATCCCTTTTTCCTTCTACCAAACTTCCGCTAATCGCGTCATCCCAACTAATTGTTGAATAACGATAACCTAAACTTTGTGATTCTAACATTTCCAGCGAACTTGGATTATAATTGATAAGACGGATATCCCATTCACCTATATGCCATTTCCATAGTGCAAATCGTACGGTATCGGGCATTCCATAGAATCGAACAACTTCCAAAAATTCTTTAGATTCGTTGCGGTTCGGTAACGGTTTCCCCATCCGCAGAAAAGGATGTCGTTTGACCCTTCTTTCTAAATAAAGTAACACTAATTGAAAAGTAAGTAAACTGTCGGATATATGACCTGCTTCCCAATCCGTCTTTAAAGAAAGTAAGTTTGGTCCAATGAGCTCTGCTTCTTTTTTTAATTCAAGCTCTGGAATACAAATTTTTTTAAAGGATCCGTAAATGCGACCGTTATCATGTGGCATATAAACTTTAATTTGATAAACCGTAGTAATCGGTTCCTAAATTAGCGATTCCCCCGGTTTCTCCACCAAGAAAAAACAAAGTGCCATCTGAAAACTTGACACCACTATGTTTTGAAACGCTATACTTGGCCATTCCCATATCGAAGAAATTATTACTCTTCGCATAATCAAGTTTTTCTATAATTCGACTTGGCTCACTTGTGTTATAACGATAGGCACCACCATAAAATAGAATCCCACCATCGGGTAATTCTGATGCGATGCTCCACTCTCTACGAAATTTAGAATTTGCAACTGTAAATATTTGATTCCGAGAATAATCGTATAACATAGTCGAGTTGTTTAGATTTGATAACTGTGCTCCATAAATCAGAACATTTCCATCTGTTAGTTTCATACATTTCAAAGCACCAACAGGAACAGGTAACGTGGGGCCCCAGGAAAATGTTTGTGTGTTTGGATCAAAGAACTCCGTTGTGTCTTTCGGAGCAAATATCCCATCGGTTCCACCGATCACAAATACACGACCATCATCAAGTAAAACAGAACAAGAAAACGATCTTGCTGTCATCATTCGATTGGCTACCGCTGTAAAGACACCAGTAGCTGGATCATAAATTTCTGCCGTATTCAAAGAGGTAAAATAATTTGGTGCCACTGGAACAAAGTCTCGAATCCCACCTAAAACGATTACTTTTCCATCTTGGAGTTTCACAATATTATGTAGATGTCGAGGTTCATTCATATTTCCAGTAGGTGTGATTGTTGCAGCATCAGTATCAAATACATAGCTTGAACTGAGGGCATAAGCATTTGCTAGTTGGATCCCTCCAGTAATCAGAAGGTTTTTTCCATCCAACATCACACCACGTTCACCCCGGGCAATCACAGGCAAACTTGGATTCGTGAGTGTAAAACCAGAAGAACCTTTTCGAAGAATTTCTGCAGTAGACGATCCTCCATAAATGGCAATCACATCTTCATTTGCATTTTTAAAGGCATCAAACTCAAATCTGCCAAAATGCAAATTAGGGCCCGAGACAAGACCAATGAACTGGACCGTCAAACTATTTGAAACTACATTCGATGCATTATCTTTTGAATTCAAAAACTGCAAAGTCAAAGAACCTGGGTTATTAGAAGAAAAGTTGGTCTCAAAGTACACTCTGTATGTAGTTTCATTAATTTTTTGTACAGATCTAAGGACAACTGAGGAAGCAAGAGGGCCACTCAGTATGGGAGGACCAAAATGTTCCAAAGGTTCTGAACTAACAAAATCCCAATATCTAGGTGAAAAAAATGTATAGTCGGTGATTGGAATGTATCCGGAGAGAGAAACAGTAGGAACTTTGGTATCAATGACTATGGAGAGTTTATCATCCTCTAAAGTTTCACCTGAGTTAGAAACAACACCTGACAAAACCAATTCATACTGACCATCATCAGTCAATGGATCAAACTTCACAAAAAGCCGATCCCTATCTATCTTCGTAAAACTAATATTCGAAAAAACACCTTGGTTTGCTTCTGCGAGATAAACCGTATCTATGTTTGCAAGCTCTCGATTGCATTGTAACAAAACCTGATCGACACTGCCGAGAGATTTAGCATTAGCACTATCTGAACAACTAAAAGGTGTTGAATATAAAAATGCACTTAAAAAGAGACCACTCGTGGATTTCGGATCATATACATTTTGATACTCTGCTGGAAACATACATCCAATAGAAAAAAGAAACGAAAGGACAAACATCTTATTCAAAGCTGTATTCCTCCGTATTTCCAATAATATCACCGATCCGACCACCAAGAATCATTCCACCGCCGGTCGACGAATAACGGATTTCACATCCTTCCCAACGAGCATTCAAAGACCGACTAGTCATATAAAAACGATTGATTGATTCTGACCAAGACTCTGTATCATGGATGGAGTCGAATGTAGAACCATTGACTGTGCGATACTCCAAACCACCTGCTACAATGAGTTGGTCTTTGCCATATGGAAAAACAAAGGAAGATCCCCACTCTCTTCCAAATAAAAGGTTTTTATGGTCTCGAATTGTATCGTTCGCAGGGTTATAAATTTGTGCTCGAAGGACAGGTTGGCTTGTATCAAATCTTGAATTGATCCCACCAAGAATTAAAATTTCACCATTTGTCAAACCATGCACAAAATGATTAAATCTTTTATATAGTTTTGCAGATGAATTTGTCAAAGTTTTCGAATTAATATCGTATAAGGCGATAGAATCCAAAGCATATGCATTAAAATCATTTGGCATTGGTCCCGTTACATCAGAACGTTCACCACCGAAAATCACCACCTTACCCGAAGAATGCGACAAAATCTGTGCATGTTTACCACGAGGATCCGCTAAATTTCCAATGGTTTCAACAGTCATGGTAGCTGGATGATTGGTGATATGAACCAATTCTACCATTGCAATAGATTGGAATGGTTTAAATGGACTGAGTCCGCCCACAACCAAAACATCACCATTGGGAAGCAAAGTCATCTTATGTAACTGGCGGGGAGTTGTTAGAGATGGACCTTCTATCCAAACATTGGTTACTGGATCATAAATTTCTGTCGATGCTAAACTTCCATTCGATGGGTCGCCAACCTTACCACCAAACCCACCTGATACGAACAATCTGCCATCTTGTAATTTGACAACGTCGAATTCTTGGCGGCGGTAGACCATGTCAGGAGCAGGCAAAAATAGTTTAGTAACCGAGTTATAAAACTCAGAATGGCTGAGTGTTCCATTCCCGTTGATCAAAACATCTTTTTTTGCCCTTCCACCCAAAACAAGTCTTCTTCCATCATCAAGCTCAATCCCAACGCAAGACCTTCTCGCAACGTTTAGGTTGGGGCCACTTTTGAATGCAAACACATTCACAGGGACCATCACAGTTCCCTGTGAATTGGAAGCCTTATCATTAACTCCACTAAAAGAAATTGTAAGGATTCCCCCATTTGAATTTGGATCTCCAGCAAACAACAAACGAATGTTACGTTCAGATACAATAATATCTGATACAACAAGGGTATTTTTTGCAGTTCCTGATAAAGTAACCTGAGAAAGTTTTCCTTCCCAGACAATTTCTTCATTAGAAATGATATCCAAAAAACCAGATTGTAATTCAGAGATATCGATTGCATTTCCAGTGCGGAGCTCAAGTACCGGTGGTTGGGAATCTATTTCGAATTCAAAGTTTGCTGGATTCACTAGAAGTGATTCGTTCAAATAATAATCTTTTAAATTAACACTGAACTTACCGGAAGTAATTCCTGGTTTCATACGAACTTCATATAAGTATCGGCTACGAGGGATCACCTGAGATATGGGATTCACTCCTACACCAGAAATTGGCAAACGTAATCCATCTACCTTCGAAGTAAAATCGTGATTTGTAGAAATATAAATAGTCCCACCGGGTTGCACCCGATTGGTTGAAAATTCCAAGTTGACTACAGATTCTGCACCTAACAAAAACAAACCTAAATTTGTTGGTGAGTTTGGATCAAAAGTATTTTTTCCCGAACTGAGTTGGCAAGAAACCAAAAATAAGGGAAGCAGAATGAACTTAATCTTTCCCATACAACTCAACCCTTGTATCCGTCAAAGCAGAATCTCCGAATATGATGATACCTCTATTTGTTTGAATTGCAGTATGTTCTGAACGTGCATTCATCATCGTATCAACAACAAAGTTTTTCTTTTCAATGTGATCATAAAGTTCCAAAATACCGGACTTATAATATGTATCAACACCGCCGGTATACAAAACTTGTGAATCTGAAAACTTTGTAATGGAACTCCCATTTTTCATTCTGCTTGTAAAGCCATTGGTTTGGCTTGTGGAACTAGTTTCATTCCAAGAATCAATACTCCGAGAGCCAACACCACCACCCATTACCCCACCCAAAACCAATCGGTCATTCCCTGGCAAGATCATACTCGTTACATTAGATCTAGCCGTCGAAAAAACAGAAGGCAATGTGCTGAGAACTTGGGAATTCAAATCTAATGTACTAATGGAATTCGAATAAGCAGCAAACGGGTCAGTACGATCCTTACCTCCGAAAAATAGGATCCGCTGTTTGAATGAATCATACTCGGCAAAATGAAATATTGTATTCATCGGAAAGTTCGCCGAAGAATTCAACACGGTTGTGTTTCCATTTTGTATGGAAACATACTCATGATCGTTAGTGATTGCAGTATGATCCGTACCTACCTGGAACTGACCTCCAGAAACCAACAAATCACCGTTACTCAAACATACCATCGAATGTCCATACCTCCGCTTCTGCATCGCAAAAGGAAGTTCTTCCACTGTTTGATTTGTTCCATTGATTTTATAAATTTTATTGCTGAATTGAGTATTGACTGTTGGGGAGCCAACAATTGTTTTCCCTCCGGAAACATACACAGTCCCATCGGAATTAGCACAAATCGCCATCCCCATCAAACTTTGGTTTAAAGGAGGAAACAAAACAGTTGTCCCTGTATCAGGATTCAGAATTTCTACTGTTGCCAAGGTATTCCCCGCAACAGAAACTCCTCCAACCAATAAGATTCTACCATCTAACAAACGCTGTGTTGTAATTTGACCTTTCGCTTCTGAAATGTTCCCGATATAACGTGGATAAGGAAATTTGAATTCCAATATTTTCCCGTTAAATGCATACTCCGTAAGTGATTCAGGTTTTTGAATGTATAGAATGATAGGTTCTCTCCATTCAGACCGAGAAGAAACAGAAAACAATACGCGCACTTTTGATTCGGATAGAGGAAAAACATCTCTAAGAACTAAGTCGTCTTTATAATTTTCTGACACATAAAAGTGTTTTTTGTTAAAATGTGAAGAAACAGGTTTATCTAAATCTAAATCCAAAATCTCTGTTTTTACAAAAGATGGATAGTCATTCGGTTGGTATCTAGTGGTGATTTGTATCCCATCTTGAAATACCAAAGAAGATAAAACAGCGACAGAACCACCCGAAAGTGTTGTCGGATCAAAAAGATTTTGGGATTTGTTTTGGATCTTACATTGGAATAACAATAAGATGAAAACTAATTTAAAAATGCATTGCATATCCTAACTTCCCAACCCGATCAATTCCCATATAACCTTGGTTTTCCCAATTGAAATCAAGCCATACACCTGACTTTTCCTTAGGATTGGGCCCCAAGAGATAAAAATCAAACACATTTGCCGACCAGAGGAAGAGAAGCACTGTCAAAGCCTGCGACAAATTAGCCCTGGACGATTCCATCCGTTGCCTGTAAGGTTCAATTAAATAATAATTGAGAGCCACCGTTTCTGCAATGCGAGGGTTTGGTGGGATTCCTACTGCAGATTCATAGGCTGCCTTGTCCTGTCTATAGGTATTGTACTGATATCCTGCGTACAAAACCCCTAACGCATAGATGGACATATAAATTTTTCCTTTTTCTTCCTGCCCTCGAACATACTGTCCCCAACCGGGGACCAAAAAGGAACGAAATGCATAAGTAGGATTGTAAGGGTTGAATAGAGGTGCATCCGTTAAAGATGTCTCTGGATTGACAGCGTATGTGAGAATGATATCTTCCGATTTCTCAGCATATTCCTTAGTATAAGGTTTTTGTAATTTCTGATTGGTTTTGGACCATTCCTTCAAAGAAGAAATCACATAGTTTGATAATTCGGAATAAGATACTTCCCCGTTGTAATTGGAATCAGCTCTTCCTTCTAATCCATAAATGAGGTACTTTGTAAAAATCCCATACCCTGATTTTGGATCTTCAAAACTAGAATATCCAACTTTTGTGGAATAAAAAACAGAAACAATTTCAGAATCACGAAAACTAACTGCTTCTAAATATTTTTTTCCTTCTTCCCCTTTTCCATCTTCCGGATTACGACAGGCATCAATAAAAAAGACAACTCTTTTCAACTTATAATTTCGAGTCATTTCGAGAAGTTGTTCAACCGCAATCCCTGACTCAAACGGATTTGAAGGATTTGCATCTTCCGGGAGTAAATATACTTTATCGTTATAATCCACTACACCATGACCCGAAAAATAAAAGATAAACAAATCATCTGGATTTGTTTCTTTCAATAGCGCTTCAAAGTTTGTTAGAATATTGTATTTCGTTGGAGTAGAATTAACGGAACCTTCTTGCACTAAAGTTTGAATGCGGTTATAAGAACCATAACTAAATAGAATTTTAGTCATTCCCAAAGCATCGTTTTTTGCGGTTTTTAGGTCACCTAAAGTCAAATTCCTATATTCACTGACTCCTACAACAAACCCAAATCTTTTGGGTATGCCCTCAGCGGAAACTATAGAAGGAGTAGTCAAAAATAAGAATATTAGAATTTTTGATTTCATCAATATTATTGCTCGGCAGCTAAATCAGCGGCTTGTTTTTCCAAACTTAAAGTGTTTTCGCCAACTTTTCTAGCATTTATCACAACTTCCCTATTGATTTCTTCCATTTTTTGAACAACAGCGATCATCTGGTCTTTATCGCGATTTAGAACTTTTGATTCTGAATCCAACTCTCTTGAGATCGATTCGATTAAATCCAATGATTCCAGAACTTCGTTGTTGATGTCTTTTTGAGAATTGATTTTATTCGTTGCTGTTCGAATCACTCCGCTCAAAAGCTCATATTTGGATTGAAGTGTTTCTGTTTGTTTCAAGGAAACAGAAGCAAGTTCAGTCCCTTCCTGAATGAACCGATTGGAATTGGTAATGATCTTTTTAATTTTAGTGGCGTTTTCATTAGAATTTTCCGCTAATTTTGCGACTTCTTGTGCAACAACAGCAAATCCTCTTCCATGTTCACCTGCTCTTGCAGCTTCAATTGAGGCATTCAACGCAAGTAAGTTTGTACGATCTGCAATTTCTGCCATAATATCGTTCACTTCGCTCACTTCCTTTTGGGATTCGTTTACCGACCGAAGTCTCTCTTCTAAGTTCTGAACGGTTTGTGAAAGTACATTACTCCGGTCTTGAAAGTCACTCATATTCAAGTTCAATTCTTCAACAACTGTTCCAATTTCAGAAATGCTCAGTTTCAAAGTATCCGATTTATGATTCAACAAAGTGATTTGGTTGTGTTGTTTTCCAATATTATCTACGGAAGATTGAATGCTTTCCGAAAAAGAAGAAACAAAATCTGTTAGTTCATGGATCGATTTATCTTGTGATTCAATTTGAAAATTAAAATCTGTAGTGATTTCACGAATTGATTTTAAAGTTTTAAACAGTTCGGAACCAACTTGAACCAAGTCTCGATTTAGTTCGTCAGCGGTGGCCCGTTCCGACTCCGCAATTTTTTGTCTTTCTTCAGATTCATTTTTGATTTCGTTTAACAGATTCAAAACAGCAGAAGTTAAATATCCGAAACAAATCAAAAATAGTATCTTAAAAACTTCATTCGAAATACCAATTGTATCCTTTTGACTCTGAAATCCTTCTGTTTCTTTAAATTGGACGCCTTGTCCATAACCAATCACAAGAAGTAAGATCAAACAAAAGGCAGAATAAAAAGTACTCATAAGGAGAGTTCGTTTTGAAAACAAAAACGCTGAATACACTACATAAAAATAATATAACACATAAAGTGTAGGAGACTTGATTAAATCGGCAGCAACCCCACTTCCTCCGAGTAACCCTGAAGCTGTCACTGCAAACAATACCGTAATGTCCATAAGGATCAATACTTTCGGGAAGAACGAATTTAACTTTTCCTTCTTAAATAAATAAGCTTGAAGGCTCCCATACAGAAACATACAGGAGATCCCCACTAAATAACTTGTTGTTTGTAATGTAGTGGAGGTTTTATAAGAGCCAAGAGTTGCTATGATATAGAATCCAGCCAAAAGAAACCTGACTCGATTCACATACACAGGACCCAATTCCACCCAGTTTTTTTTTGTTTTTATAGATTCCAAACTAGTTCTCGACATAGGATGATGATCGGGAAACGAAAACGAATGGGAAGTGATTTTCTTTTTTTACTCGCTGAAAACAAAAGTCCGTTGACAAATTATAGTTTAATATTAAACTATTCAATATGGAAACAATAAAACCCAACAACAACTCCTTAGGAAAAAAAATCCATCCTGCGACAGAACGTGGGCATGTTAATTTCGGTTGGTTGGACAGCCATCACTCCTTTAGTTTTGGCCATTGGTACAATCCCGAAAAAACTAACTTTGGTGCCCTCCGTGTACTCAATGACGACATCGTAGAACCAAGTATGGGATTTGGCACACACCCTCATCAAAACATGGAGATCGTTTCGATCCCTCTCTTTGGAGAGTTGGCCCATAAAGATAGTACAGGTACGAATGGTATCATCCGTACGGGAGACGTACAAATCATGTCTGCAGGATCAGGAATCCAACATTCGGAATTCAATCATAGCAGCGAAAAGAAAGTAAATTTTTTACAAATCTGGATCCTTCCAAAAGTGGGTGGGATTGAACCAAGGTATGCGCAAAAAACTTTTTCGGAGGCAGGTCGTGTGAATCGATTTCAGACGGTCGTTTCCCCCATTGACGAAGAAGCGGTCTGGATCAATCAGGATGCTTATTTTTCTTTGGCAACACTTGATCCAGGAAAAGAACTCTCTTATTCCGTCCATGCACCAGGACAAGGGATCTTTACTTTTCTCATCAGTGGCAAATTAAGGGTGGAAGACAGTTTACTGGAACGACGAGATGCCGTTGGGTATTGGGGAAAGGAAGATTACAAATTTCATGCGGAAGTGAAATCGGAATTACTCGTGATTGAAGTTCCAATGAAATGATAAAGTGCCTTTGGCGAGCCGATTGAATGCAGTCGGCTCGTCTATTTCTTCCATTGACAACCATCTTTTTCTTTGTAGTCATAGTCAGAATCTTACAAACAAAACAATTTCACTAAGTTAGGGTTTGGTATCGATGAAAACTATTTTCACTTTCTTTCAAATTGTATTCTCATTTCTATTTTTATTCATCTTCTCATTTTGCCAAAGTCCAAAACAAAGCCCTAATCCAGAAATACTACCTGCGACAGTGGAAAAAAAATACCATTACTCCAAACAAATTTCTGAGATCAAAAAACAAATGGCAAAAACATATCTTTATCCAGAAGAATTAAACAAACCCAAAGCTTTTCAAAAAGCTGCCATCATAGCTACGGAGTCCTTTGGCCACCAGATCCTATTACCAAAATCTTTTTATACCAAATTCCAAGATTCCATCCAAGGGGATATCATTCACGACGGGGAGTTATCTGATTTAATCATCATTCGAAATCCAAATTTCGAAAACACAACAATGCAATCTGATTCTGTTGCCTCACAACTAGAGGAAGAATTTACAAAAATACCTTTTTCACAAGACCTTTTAGAATCCGTTATGGAAATTCTATATTTACAAAATGAAGCATTAAGCTTAACGAATACAGATACGATCAAATGGGAAGAAATTCAATTTGTTGCATCGGAAGGATATGTTTCTTCTTTTTTAGGTTCTAGTTTAATGATTTATGAGAAATACGAAGACCTATTACGACCAAAAACAGTGATATCGATTGAAATCCCACTCAAAGAGACAAAGTCCAAAAGAAAGATCATCACTACCTTACAAGAAACTTCTTTTTTGAAAAAGATTGGCCTTCAAAATGAAGACGAACTTATTACCATCAATGGGAACCCTATTCGCTACTTATCAACCGAAACTGTAAATCGAATGTTTAAAGGTAAAGTTGGCGAAAACATCGATATTTCCATACTACGAAATCAAAATGAAAAATATGGCTTCAAAGTTCCTTTAAAGGAAAACAAACCGTCAGATCAAAAAATAGCAGAAGGTCAAATCTTGACTGGGAAATATAACTTCATTTACATTAAAGTATCTGGATTTATTAAGAATAACCAATCCAGTGCCACTGAAATGATGAAAGAGAATTATTTCACCTTAATGGAAGATGCAAAAAATAAAAATATAGTCATTCATGGTTTCGTTTTAGACCTTCGCAATAATCCAGGAGGTTTTTTAGACCAAATCATTGAATGTATGAGGATGTTAATTCCAAATGGATTGTTGGTTACCACACAATCCTCTAGAACATCTCCAAGTATGGTTTATGCAAATCAATCGACGATTACAGAGTTACCGTTGGTTGTTCTGATTAATGAGAATACCGGGTCAGGTTCTGAGTTAATTGCAGGTGTAATCCAACATTACCATCGCGGAATTATACTTGGATCTAAATCTACGGGCCAAGGGCTTGTACATATTTTAAATAAAGTTTCTGGCGAAGAAAACTCACTTATCAAAATAGCTTCTAGTTTTTTATACCTTCCCAATGGTAAAAAATTTCATGAAACAGGAATTACGCCAAACGTTTGGGTTTCGGACCTAAAAGAAATGGACCTTAACCTATTTGATGCCAAGAACAATGAACAAATCAATTCAACGTCAGAATCGAAAGAAAAATATCAGAAATTAGATATCACATCCATCAGCCAATGGATCGAACAAAATGGCACATTTAGACAAAAAATCAGATCTGATAATGATAAAAATCTCCTTCCGGATTACCAATTGTATCGTTCCCTTGATTTTTTTTCAGGTTATCTCGCCACGCAAAAATAAATTTTTCTGTTGGGATCCTATGATAAACTTAATTAGTGATTTTGAAAATTCCAAACCGTGGTGGTTATGAATGGATCACTCGGCAATCTTCAACGAAACCTTGTAAGAAAATTTAAAACGTATGGCCTATATCAATATAAAACAATTGGTCTTCTCTGGAATAAGCATAGTCCAGTAAGATTACCGTTGCCTGATCCCAAATGAGTCGTAAACCAATCCCACGTGCATGTTTATAATTCAGTGTATTCACATCTCGAAGTTTGTCCCAGACTCGACCCACATCATAGAATGGAACGATACTTAGTTGGAAGAATTGATCCCAAAGAGAAAAACTTCCCACCCGGTACCGTAACTCAATATTGTAGAACCCAATCACTGGACCAAAAAAACGTTCCTGCCTATACCCACGAAGTGTGTTCTGTCCACCGAGTGCACCAAATGGACCATCGATAGAAAAAAGATAACGATATTCAAAAAAAGGGACTTCTCCTTCAATCTTTGTGAGTGCTACACGTTGGGCTATGACAAACTCTTCGAAAAGTTTCGGGAAGGGTTGGTAAAAATTTTTCGCCTGTGCAAAATGTCTGATGTAACCAAAATCAGATCCGATGACTCTTTCTGCTTTATTAATATTGTATTCAATGAGCCAACCACGATCGGGATCAGGTTCATAATCTCTCGTATCATAAGCAATCCCCGCACGAACGTAGTTTAAATTTCCACCTTGTAAACCTATGATTTTTCCAGAACTCGCATCCTCGGTGAGTTTCGAACTATCTTCAATGGCAGGAACTTTTACATTGGTTAGTGGTTCGCGTGCTTCCGTGGAAGTCCCATCATACCGCCTAACAGAATTTTTCGAAAACTCCACTCCCCCCCAAACTCGAAAAACTTGGAAAATTGTTTTGTCTAAAGAGAATTGCCCATAAGTAGTATCGAATTGATAATCGTGGTAGTGTTGATTCGATGTAAATTCTTTCCCTGGTCCACGGTTTCTTGCATACGAGTTTGCATTTTCGAAATCAGAAAAGGTGGCATTACGAGTGATGCGACTTCCGTCTACATTTCTATCTTTAAAATAAAGGGGTTCTAAACTTTCAGTTCCCACACCAAAATATTGATTATAGAAACTAGCATCATGACCTACATAAGCTTTGAGACGGTAGGCAGTATCCAAAAAGTATGGTGCGTCCCATGATAAATAATTGTTTTGGGTTCCCCGATTGGTACGATATATACCAACATTGAACATATGTTCGTAAGGAGTGTATTTAAAGGAAGAATCAGCTTTGGTACCGTTATAGAAAATATTGGCAAGGATTCCTAAACCTGATCCATTTACGGCATCATTCCCGAACAAAGGAAGACCAGTGGCATACCAACCTTCTCTTTTGTTGGTTAGTTCCTTCTCATCTAATTTTTTAAACTCGCCAATCCACTCAGGTACATCTGACTTCCTATCTTCTGCATTGAGGCTGATAGGCATCGAAATCCATGTTGATAGAATGACCAACACAGAAATCAGATTCCGAAAAAACATTAAGGTTATTTAACTTCGCGGACTTGGATGGTTTCGACTCGGTCTTCCCCAGCGATGATATCAGAAAGAATGACCACCTTTTCTCCCATTTGGAGGTATCCATTATTCACAAGAGTTTGGATGGCAAGTTTGATTGTCTTTTCTGGATCTGAAGAAAAATCCACACGATAAGGGATCACACCTCTTGTCAGCCAAAGCTTTCGTCTAACCGATGTCATATTTGTAAATGCATGGACAATCGGGTATTTAGGATGAAAGGATGCCAAATTATTGGCAGTGATTCCCCGACGAGTGATTGCAATGATAGCATGTGCTTGCATGGAATCAGCTAAATTTGCTGCCGAACGAGCCATCTCTTCTTTTTGGTCTTTTGGTTTTCGTTGGGCAGCAAGACCTAGATTAATCGACATCTCCATACGACGCGCAATTTTATCCAACATCTCCACACATCTGACAGGAAATTTTCCCATAGCGGTTTCACCGGATAACATAATGGCATCAGCTTCTTCGTACACTGCATTGGCAACATCAGTGACTTCCGCTCTAGTAGGAGAAGGATTTTGGATCATTGATTCTAATAAGTGAGTGGCAACGATGACACGTTTCCCTTCTTCTTGGCAACGTTTGATGATCCTTCTTTGGACAATCGGGAGTTCTTCGATTTCAATCTCCACTCCCAAATCCCCACGTGCCACCATAATTCCATCAGACTCTCTAATGATAGCATCAAGGTTTTTTAAACCTTCTTGGTCTTCAATTTTTGCAATGATCTGTGCATGGTGATTTTTTTCATCAATGATCCCACGTAATTGGATCACGTCTTCCTGGGAACGAACAAACGACAAAGCCACAAAATCAATATCCTCTTCCAAACCAAAAAGAATATCTTTTAAGTCTTTAGGAGTAATAGAAGGTAAATTAACTCGGATTCCAGGTAAATTGATATGTTTTCTAGACCCAAGCTTACCACCATCTAACACAGTGCAAACGAGTTCGTTCTCACGAATTTCTTGCACGGCCAAATTAATAAGCCCGTTATCAACAGTAACCTTATCACCAACTTTCAAATCTTTTACAATATCACGATAGTTCACAAAAACACTTTGTGCTTCCGCTTCCATTCCTGGAATGATATGGAATGTAAAAGTTTCCCCAACTTTTAAGTGGAGATCGTTCTGAACATCTCCCGTTCGAATTTCCGGACCTTGCGTATCCAAAAGGATGGAAATTGGTTGTTTGTGTAATTCATCTTTATTGAGAGATTTAATAATACGAATGATCTTTCTATGAAACTCATGATCTCCATGGCTCATATTGATTCGTGCAATGTTCATCCCAGCCAAAGCTAAACTTCGGATCATTTCTTTGGAGGCAGTCGCAGGACCAATGGTGCAAACGATTTTTGTTTTTCGAGCTCTTAGTTGTTCAATAGCAGGCATAATTTTATGGTTTCAACCGAGGTAAGATTCTATTCAGAAAGTCTAATTGCGATTCCGCAATGTCAAATTTCTCTTGGTTTGGAAATTTTTCGCTTCGTTGGCGGTCACTTTCAGCAGACACTTTGTCCAAAAGTTTTTTGCCATGTCTTTTTAGATACCCAGTCGATACAAGAATCGGCCAAGGGAACTTTTCCCTTTGATTTCGAATTGGGAAACTATAGATTTCTTTTCCGCCAAATTTCTTTAAGAAAAAGATCAAATTTTCTTCAGTAAACTTTCCATTTAATTTAGAAAGTACATATTCTCGATCCGGATACACGCCGAACTCCCAGGCTTCATCCAAAATACGAATGATAGACTCAATGGACTCTTTCCATTTTTTTTCTTCTTCTGGGCTTCCTTGTTTGACCGGTTCAGAATCTTCTTCTCCACCGTTAAAACCAGAAGTAGAAGCAGCAACCTGCTGCGATTGTTTGGATTTTTTTTCAGCATCTTTCTCAGCTTCTTCTCGGTCTTTCAAACGAGCCTTTACCAAACGTTCTTTTTCTTGTGATATTTTCTTGGCTTTTTGGCTCGCCAAATCCTTGTTTAATTGTTGCTGCAAACGTGCTTTGATGGGCGGAATTTCAAATTTATGAACCGTCATACTGCCCATGATCATACGCCAAATCCTTGTAAAAAATGGGAGGAATTGAAATAGGCTTTGTGCTTCGATTTCTTCCAATAAACGTTTCGGGCTTTCATCATTCAAATGAAGAGTCACATTCATTTGATTTAAAACTCGAATTTCTAAATCAGAATGTTTGATTTGGAATGTTCTTTTTGCCGACTCAATGGCCTGCGGAATACAGGATTTGTGCAAGATAAATTCATTATAAATTTTGTTATCCGCATACTCAGTATACAAAAGTTCTGGTTGCGAAAGAAGTGATGCCCGAAATTCATCTGTCAACGGTTCCCCGCTGACACGAAGCAAATTCACCTCAACAATTCGACCAGCTTCAGCAAGGAAAGCCATCAAATCATCGATTTGTTGTTTGCGTTTTTGTTTTTCTTCTCTTTCTTTATCTTTTTCAATAATTTCATTTAATACCAAACACTCTTCTATCAGAGTTTTTTGGTCTCCATAAGAATCATTCATATACCCTTTAATTTCCATTAAAAGGTTACGAGGAGAATTCCAAGAATCTTCAGTGACCTCACCCATAACTCCTAAATTTTTTAGGGCAGGATAAATTGTATTTTTTGTATAATCAATGTAACCATCATAACGATCTGCAATCTCAGACGGTTTGTTATACAAAAATACACTTTTGTTTGCAGGTCTAGATGCAGAATCATTTCGAAAAAAAAACAAAATCTTATCATCCACCAATTGTTTCAAAATTGGTTTCAAATGGATGATAATCGTTGCATCCTTTTGTACTTTTGTTTTATCATAAGGGCATTGGAATAAGTTTCCAATCTCTGTAGATGCATAGGTATCAAACAAACGGTTGGAATCAACAGCCGCCTTGATGACTTTCCGCATTTTTTCTTTTCCAACATACTTTCTTTTTTCATTGAACCATCCTTTGATGGCAGCGGTAGAAAGTTCATTGAGCCCAAGTGCATAACGAAAAGCAGTTCCCCCATCAGAGGTCGTTGGCCTTGCAAATACTGTGTTGTGTTTGATAAAGGTCTTTGGATTTTCAGGATCCCCTGGTTCATTCGGGTGAAATTCCAAAACATTTAATTTTCTGATGATTGCAGGGTTTTGTTTGTAACTAAGATCGATCACATAGTTTTCTGTTCGATCACGATCAATGGAACTATCACGTTCAATTTGTTCCACATTAGGCAAAACTTTGTTTTGTAAAAACTTATCAGTCCACTCAAAGATCACCAGTAGAACTTTATAGATCCCTTTGTAGGAAAAGTCCCCCCGCGAATCCATAGCCTGTACTTTTTGCAGACAGGCAGTGTAATCCATTACTTTTAATTCCGGGAGGTTTGGATCTAACATTTACGTAGTAAATTCCTTAGTTAAAAAATCCTTTTTTATACAATAACTCTGCATTCAAGATGGCAGCTCCAGCAGCACCTCGAATCGTGTTATGCGAAAGTACTACCCATTTCCAATCCAAAATTGGATCTTCCCTTAGCCTTCCGACAACCGTTGTCATCCCTCTCCCAGTCTCTAAATCCAGACGTGGTTGAGGCCTATCATTTTCTTCGCGATAGAGAATAGCCGGGTTTGGTGCAAACGGCAATCCCAATTTCTGTGGTTCCCCTTGAAAATCGGCCCAAACCTTAAGAATCTCTTCTTTTTTTGGTTTTTTATCAAAAGAAACAGAAACACAAACCGTATGTCCGTCAAAAACGGGAACACGATTGCAATGAGCTGAAATTTTAAAATCGGCCGATTGGATGATTCCATCTTTTACAGATCCCAAACATTTTTGTGGTTCGATTTCCGCTTTGTCTTCTTCACCACCAATATAAGGAACCACATTTCCAAGAATGTCCATAGTCGGAACTCCAGGATATCCAGCACCGGAAATGGCCTGCATGGAAAATAACATAACAGACTTTAAACCAAAAGCATCCATGAGAGGTTTTAAGGAAATCGTAACACCCATAATCGTACAATTGGAATTGGTAATGATTTTACCTTTTGTCTTTTGGAATTGTAAAACATCCAAATGATGGGCATTCACTTCCGCAGAAAGAATCGGGACATTCGGGTCCATTCTATGGTTCTTTGAATTGGAAAGAACCATCACTCCCGCTTCTGCATAAGCAGTTTCCACTTCTCCTGCGATCGATGCATCCAGACCACTGAACACAAGTTGCACGCCCTTGGTCACTTCGGGATTTGGTAACGTAATGATAATGTCTTTTGCGTAAGCAGGGATATCGGATGAAATCTTCCAACGAGATTTCATTACCTCACCATAAGTTTGGCCGGCACTTTTTTCTGAAGCTGCCAAATGAGTCACCGTGAAATAAGGGTGATTCTCCAAAAGTTGAATGAATCTTTGACCGACGGAACCTGTTGCTCCCAGGACTCCAACTTTGATTTTTTCCATAAAATTCCTTAACTAATGTAAGGATTGAAAAACATCCTATTTCGGAAAGAGATTTCCAATTCTTTTAGCATAAATCGGATTCATTTGTTCCATTCCGATATATGTAAAGTGGTGGAAGTCTGAAAAACCCTGCATTGGCAAACTTCGGTGAATGTCCCAATAATGGACAGACCCACCTTCTAAAGATTGTAAGTAACGAAGGTGATCCCTGTACCAATCGGAATCCTCATACCACTCCAAGGAAATGGGATTTTCAGGATTGTTGATGAGGAGAAAAGGGACATTTCGATCTCGAAAATGGTCTGCAATTTTTTTGAGATAACGAAAGTGGAAATACGGCCGAAATGTTTCTTCTCGAATCCTTTCTTTTGCTACTTTTAAGGCAACGAGGTATCCGATCCCTGGTCTTTTTTCCAAACCCTCAAGCAACCGGTATTGGAAATATTTTCGGTATTCTTCGTCTTTCATACCCAAATAACGGAAGTCTTCTGTTCTTGGTTCCCTTTTGTATTGTATTCCTGATTTAGCTTCCTCAAGCCCAAAGGTCTGTTCAAGCCGAACCCCCATAGGATCAAAATGATAATCCAAATATGCACCGGTCGCTTGGTTGGCAAACCACACTCGCTCTAGTTTGACAGTGACTAACTTTTTCTCTTGGAAAAATTGAGGATCCAAGTACAACCTGACCCAACCTTCGCGGGAGAGGGTGATTTCTTGGTGAATGGTCCCGTTGGATATTTCCATCCGGCAAGGTTTGCCTGCCAAAAGAAATTGTGTTACCTCAACCCAAAATCCTTTCTCTTTGATTTTTTCGGTGGGAAAAAAACTAAATTTTTGCCCCGTCCAACCCAGTCCGTTGATACCTTCCGGGATCTCGGCACCGGCATAGGCATGATAACTCGTGTTGCGTCCAAAACGGTGTTGGATTAAATTCTGTAAATTTTGGAGATAAATATCTTTATAACGATAGAAAGAAAATCCTGAGGAAACAACATATCGAGACCAAGTGTCCCAGTCCATCGATGTTCCCACTTCCTTTAAGGTTTCCCAAGGAAAGACCCATAAAGACTGGGGCGCTTCCCCGAAGGTAAGTGCATCTCTGACTACGACCGACTCATCCACAGAATCGTTCCTACCTTCCGGAAATATAACGTAGGTTCGGTGAAGCCTATAATCGATAAAATTAACAGGGTAAACAACAAGATCCGGCTCCAAAGGATCAAGCCAATTGAGTAGTAAGTACACATACAATGGGCTATTCCCAGCATAGGCTAAATAAAAAACATCTACATCCAACCCGAAGTCTCGCAAAAGCGATTCCTTTAGCTTTTGAGAATCAATAGAATAATAGGCAACAGAACTACCAACAACGATGATTCTTTTTTTTGTTTTGGGTAGGTTCCTAATTCTCTCGTATTCATACAAAAAATTAAAAAAATGGTTCGTGTTCCAAGGAGATTCATTGGGTAACAAAAACTGAATTTTTTTAAAAAATAAAAAATCAAAACCGAAGAGCGAAACAAAAAAGAGGCATATTAAAAGAATCCGCTGTTTCATATCCCTTCCTAAAAAACAAAATACACAAACGGTTTGCTATCGGCTGAAAATAAAACAATCAGAATGAGGGAAATCGAAGCCAAAACCCCAAAAAAAAGCGTTTTTTCTAAGGAATTTTCCCATTTTTTAAAACCAACTAACAACTGCTTATTGTCCTTAAAGTAAAAACTTCCCCAAATATGACCAATGGCAATGACTAAAAAGCAGTAAAGAAAATTCATTTCATAAGTATAAGGTAGCGAAAAACCCTCTTTTTTTGAAAAAAGGCCCTGTAGGTAGCACAGAGCAGTGGCGAAATTTGGACTTCGGAAGAAAACCCAAAGCAAACTCACCAAAATAAAAGTTCCAAAAATTCGGATCGGCCGTAGCCAAAAGAAAGAAAGGTCTACGAAGTGCTGCGAGGACCATCTTTCAATGATCAATAAAATTCCGTGACAGGAGCCCCAGATGACAAAGTTCCAAGATGCCCCGTGCCAAAGGCCACCAATGGCCATCACCAAAAAAAGATTTCTATAGGTGAATAAAGTCCCGATGCGATTCCCACCTAAGGAAAAGTAGATATATTTTTTAAGCCATTGGGAAAGAGAAATATGCCAACGAGTCCAGAATTCAGAAAACCCAGAAGCAAGATAAGGCATTCGAAAATTCTCAGGCAGTCGAAACCCAAAAAGAAGTGCCGTGCCCTGGGCAATATCAGTATAACCAGAAAAATCACAATATATTTGCATCGAATAAGCAAACATCCCCACCCACAAAGATTTGGTAGAAACTTCTTGTGGTCGCAAAAAAACAAAGTCAGATGTCTCTCCCAGATGGTCTGCCAAAACCATTTTTTTGAAAAGCCCTAATAGGATTAAAAATATGGCGAAAAGAATAGGGATCCGAACAAAGGAGAAAGGCCTGCGAATTTGTGGCAAAAAAGACTTCGCCGTCACAATAGGCCCCGCCACTAACTGCGGGAAAAAAGAAAGAAATAGCAAATAAGAGAAAAATTTACGTTCTGCCTTTAGCTCTCGGTTGAATACATCAACCACGTAGGAAACGGATTGGAAGGTGTAAAAGGAGATGCCAACAGGCAGGAGCCATTGCCCCCAAAAAGAATGGGAAGTATCGAAACCGCCGACCAAATATGCCCAATTTTCAGCAATAAACTGCCCATACTTAAAAAAGAAAAGAATTCCCAGGCTATTCCCGAGAGAAACCAAGAGCAAAACCGTACGAATCCGCCTGGATACCGAAAAATCAAGGCTTCGAGCGATCCAAAAATCAATAACAGCAACCCAAACCAACAAGAAAAAATAAAAGGGATTCCAAAAGCAGTAGAATAAAGCACTAACAAAAATCAAATAAAGGACTAAAATTAGCACATTAATTGACCAATAAAAAGCAAATTTGCGATTAATAGCTCGCATAGAGTGGCGGAGGCCCCACCAGAACACCAGCCCAGATACAAAAAACAAGCCAAAAACTGAAGAATTAAAGAGCATAAATATGCTTATATTTAGTCATTTATACATTGTACTTGCATTTAACCCCACAATTGGGGCAAGTGCAAGTGACTTCTGCCTTCACGCGACGGCCCTGCGCCCCTTCCACCTTACCAACTGCAACAAAATCAAACACAACCCCTTCTGGCACAAAGTGCCCGGAGCCGTATTTTGCCGTCCCTTCAATCAAATTAGAACATGCGTGACATTTTACTCTTAACCGAATCGTTTCCGCCATATAAAAAAGAACAGTGGATGCAGAAACAGGAAGTGGCAACCACTATTCCAATCACTGCCAATTTTGCATGCGCATGTATTTTTGATACACATGACATTTTGGCATCTTTTCCGCGAAATTACACCTATTCCTTTGCCTTGTTCAAGGTTCCTTTTCCCTCGTGAGAAAATCCGTTACGCTAGGGAATTTAGTCCCTTTTGATTCCATAAATGCCTGATTTTGGTCACTTGATGGCCTGTTATTGCCAACTTCTACCCAAACTGATCCCTCGCCAGGTGCCAGAATCATCTTCTAGGCCTTCTGTGCTACCCACAGGAGACATCATAAGAAAACACCAGTTTATGGCTAGAACCCAGAAAACCCCAACATTTAGGATCTGACCGCTCCTGGTCAGATCCTCAGATTCCACTTTTTGCCTCTAGATTGTCCTTTGCCGATCGGTCAAATCGGACTTAAGTTAGTTTGCGAAATCTTAAGGTACTCGTCATCGGGACCCCTGCCCAAAGGAAGGCACCCTTAGGAAATGCCTACTTTTAGCCCGCCGGCAGAAGAACGTGTTCCCGATTTGACGCCGAAACGGGAACAGTCGCCGCCCAAATTCGGTCTCAACGAAGAGACCTAACATTCATTAGACGCCAGAGGATAGGCATTTAGAGGATGAAGCTCGAATTTAGATAAATGCCTATTTTTAGGCAAGATTAATGGATTGAGGTGAATTTGCGCAGTCGCAGTTTGGTCAGATAGGACAAGTATGCAGAAAGTGATTAAAAATGGTCACTTTTCTTGGTTTTCCCACCATTCAGGAAGTAGGATTCATTTCATGAATTCGTCCTGTGCTGCGCACAGGACAACCCTCCCGCTAGAGAATTTTCGAGAATCTAGGCTTTTTTAGAAGTGGGTTTAGAGGAAGACTTCCCCTTTTTTACAGGAGTTGTGGATTTTGCGGAGGTTCGTTTGCCTTTTGTGCCATTTGCAAGTGTAGGCTTTCTAGAGGACTTTGCACCAGAGCGGTCTGAGGCTCTGTCGTCTTCTCCAGATAAAAGATCACTGGGTACTCGGCCATTGCGTTTGACCATGTAGATGAAGTGTCGGACATACTGGGTGTATGGCTCTGGGATGGTTTTGGGATCGAAGTTTTTTGCATCCTGGAGGAGCTGGTTGACATGCGCCAGAGGGAGGTCATCCTTACTGGTTGCCATAAGAATTTCCAATCGTTTGCAGATCTCCGAGTCATTGACTTCGGTAGAGAGTTTTCGCATGGCGTTGAGAAATTTTTGGAAGGCAACTCGCTTCGGCTGAGACATATCCCCAGAAAACCAAAAAGTCCTGGGCTGGCAATCGATTTTACGGAGAAATGCTCTGGGCCTCTCTCAAAAACCGAATTGCGTTGAAGGAGGTTCTTTTCTGCATTTTTTAACAAAACATTCCTGTTTGGGAAAAGAATGACTCCCTCAGTTTTCAGCGAAAAGTCCGCCTGCTCACCAAGACCCAAAGTAAAAGATGGATTCAATAAAACTGCTGACTTGTTTTCTAGAAACAATGAGTCATTTGTCACTGCTTCTGTCTCAGGTGTTACCACCACTTCATAAACCAATCCATCCCGAAGCTCTATCGGAGTGAGAAGTTCATCATTCGGAATGATGACAGGAATATCTAAAACATCTGCCATAAGACCCGAAGCAGGAAAAATAAAAAACAAAGTCAGCAGTGCCAAGAAAGCACCGCTTTGCAACTTTTGTGCCAGTTTTTTTATTTTTCCCAAGAAAACCATAGTATTTCCCTCAGTTTCCACCGAAATCAGAGAAAAATAAAGCATTTTTTAAGGAATTTTGACTATTTTTTGATGATCTGAGATCGAACCCGGAGTTTCCATTCCCAGAGCACAATTTCATGTTCTAGGTCTTGGGCGGTCTCTTGTTCCTTCGCAAGTAGGGCATAAATCATATGTGAGATCTCTTTGGAAAACCCTGAATCCAATTCCTTTTCAAAATCTTCTACTCGGAATTCCAAAATCAAAACCGCTAAGCGGAAAGCTTCGTTCATGGCAATGAGCTGTGGTTTCACCGTGTCTAGTTCTGGTTTTTTTAATTCGTTTTTGATCATCACATCTAAAAAAGTCCGGATGAACATAACATCGTCTGAAGATAAATGGAAGTCCAAAAGTAGCTGTTTTACTTTATCCAGCTCCATGGCACGGAGATGGATCCTTGCTAAAAAAACTGGGTTTTCGCTATAGGTATTTAAGTTCTGATTTTTGGCAACATCAGTCGCCCTCACCTTGTCGTAATCGACCACACCCTTATCTTTGGATTCATCCTTTTTTGGAGACTGAGATTCCGCAGAGGTATTGATTCTTTTTTTGATCACAAGGATGTTCATACTTGGATATCGAATCTTAAAAGAAACCATATCCGAACGGGGAATCTCTTCATCCACTACGAGAAATTGTGCCTGCTCTCCCCGCTCCCAGGCAGCCATCAAATCTTCTTTATTTTTATAGTGGTAGATGACTACAGGCAAAACATCACTCAGACTCCCGGTGCCCAAATAGATTGTTTTGATTTCGTTGGAAAATCCATGTTGGTAAGGGATGACCAGTTTTCCTGCCTTGACGTTGACAAAAGAAAGTTCACCTAAATGGAAGTGGGAAACATCAAAGTCGTCCCCAAAAAACCCAACCCGAGGGACGTTGACGACGATGGAATTGTTCCTGGCACCTTTTGGGACTTCTGGCCCAGAATCAGTAAAAACAACGTAAGTCAGCTTGGAAAGTCTTACTTTGACGAGAAAACCGGCAGGGGTTTTCCGTTCTTCGTATACAGTATCATCCATCTTTACATTAATCCAAGCTGTTTCATTTTATACTGGAGGGAGCCCCTCGAAATACCCAAAGCCTTTGCCATCCGGATTTGGTTGCCCGAAAATATCCGCATCGCCAGAAGAATCTTCTGCCTTTCTAAGGCCTCAGTTCCACGCCGCAAGTCTAAATCTTCGGCATCTGGAATCTCCAAATCCATCTTCGATCTTCCAGGCTCCAAATCGGAAAGTTCCACCTGGTTCGACCTGCAAGTCAGAATCCCAGTCAAAATAGCATTTCTTAAATCGGTGAAATTTTCTGAATACGATCTAGATACCAATTCTTGCAAACTCGTCGCCCCCAACTGCAACCCCGATCGGTTTTGAGAACCACTCAGTTCTTCAAATATGGACTGAACCAAAATCTGCAATTTCGCTTTTGGAAGGAACCTTAGGGATGGTAGTACCAACGAATTTTTTCGTAAAAATCTTTCAAATTCAGGTAATAATTCTTGGCCCATTTCTTCCGGTCCGAGTAAAAATAAGGACCCCGAATGGCCTGACTTAAACCACCAATCGGAGAGAATTTGTTGTTGTCCCAAATTCCAAGTATGAACTCCAACTAAGACCAAACTTCCATTCCGAGACTCACTCCCCCAAACAGAAAGGGCCTTTTCCAGTTTCCCGAAATGTTCAGGCAAAGATTCGACTACCAAAAAAGGTGCACCTGGCAGCTGGTTTTGGTGGATCCATTTGGCCAAACTTTTTTTCCCCGCTCCAGAAGGGCCAAGGATGGTAAGGATTTTTTGTTTCGAAAACTCTGAAATTGCCAGATCCAAATTTGGAATTTCCTTACGGTATAAGGCATGCGAATTTTCTTCTACATTGGCCAGAGAGAGTTTACCTTGGGGTTTTGTTCTCCCCCATTCCATCCCGATTTTTTCTGCAAAAAGAGAAATGAAGATACCTGTCGGTACCGCGGAAGGGTTCTCTATTTCAACCAGAAGAAACCCGATTTTCTTTTCCCCGAAGCGAATCGAAACTGCCATGGCATTTGTCTTTTTCCCAAACAATTCAAACTCTGTTCCCGAAAAAAATACCGGTTCCTGGGAGTGCATCAACTCTTCCCAATGCAAAGAATCCCGATTCAAAAAAGAATAATAAAACCCATCTTCACCGTACCCAAAACTAGAAGATTCATAAAACGAATCTTCATTCTCTGCTTTCAAAACGACGACACCTGCAGAGAATCCAAGCTCAGTACATAACCCTCCCCATAGATTGGGAAGGACAGATTCCATCCAATCCTTGCCCGTTTTCTCAGAGGCAAGTAGGGAAATGGCTTGGGAAGGCATGCTATGAAACTGTTTAAATTTAATCACTTTGTCAAGTACGTAACTATTTGAATGTCGGACGTCCGACCAAAAGAGAGGAGAGAGTTTTTGCTAATTTTCAGTATGTCGGATGTCCGACAATGAAGGAAGAAACTGCGTAAAAATCCTTTTTTTGGCGGTTTCTAAAAATACAATTGATCCCAAATTTTCAACAGGAAAGCATACCATTTGGGAAGGGAAAAGAGATAGATGATCACCATTGCAGTTGCAAACCAAAAAGGCGGAGAAGGAAAAACAACGACTTCTTTGAATCTTGCCATGGGATTGGCACGTCGAAATCTTAAGACCTTACTCATCGATATGGACCCGCAGGCAAATTCCACAGGGATTTTTCTGAACCCAGAAACTGTAGAAAAGGATTTGGCTCACCTATTCCAGAACTCAGCCAACCTAAAAGAAATCATCGCACCGGCGTATAACGAGCATTTGTGGATTGCGCCATCTAGCATGCGTTTGGCGGAAATGGAAACGGTGTCTGTCAACTCCGTTGAGGCTCCTTACATCCTAAGAGATTCCCTTTCTGGGATTAAGGATTTTGAATTTGTCATCATTGACTGCCCCCCCTCTCTTTCTATTTTTACCGTGAACAGTCTGGTTGCCGCCAACTACGTCCTCATCCCTCTCCAAGCAGAGAAATTCTCGATGGACGGAATTATGGGATTACAACAAACGATATCTTCGATCAAAAAAAGAATCAACCCTGACTTGGAAATTTTGGGAGCCCTCATCACCCAACTCAAACCCCAGACCTTACTCACAAAAACCATCCTACCGGTTTTGACAAAATACTTTCGAATCTTCGAACATACCATCTCCGACGGAGTGGCCATCGGAGAAAGCCACCTGGCAAAAAAATCTGTTTTCGATTATAACAAAACTTCTCGGCAGTCCCAGGAGTATGAAGGTTTTATTGAGGAGGTCTTAAATGAGCTCAAAAAGTAAACGCCTAGGAACACTTGCTGATATCTACCAGGCAGAAAATTTAGACGGGACCATCCGGACCATTCGGATGGACAGAATTGAACCCTCAGAATACCAACCAAGACAGGAACGTAAAAAGGGGATTGAAGAACTTGCCCAAACCTTAAAGGTCGATGGACTTTTGCAACCGATCATCGTATCCAGAGGTGAGAGGGAAGGTAACTACAAAATCATTGCAGGAGAGCGCAGGTACCACGCTGCCAAATCCTTGGGTTGGTCCGAAATCGAATGCAAAATCTTAAACCGCCCAGACAAAGAAATTTATAAACTGGCCGTCATTGAAAACCTACAAAGGGAAAACCTATCCCCTTACGAAGAAGTAGATGCCCTACTGTTCCTAAAAAATTCACACAATTACACGGACCAAGAATTAGGGGATCTTTTTGGGAAAAGTCGAAGTTATATGACGGAAGTGCTCTCGATCACATCCATGTCAAAAGAAGATCTAGAGAAATGCAAAAAGAACGAAATCTACAATAAGAACCTTTTGGTCCAAGCTGCCCAAGCCGCTAAAAAAGGAAGCCTGGATGAATTTTTAACTCTCTTTCACAAGGGAGCTTTAAAAACAGTCCGAGATGCAAAAGACTTCAACAAACAGGCCAAAACAAATGAATCCTCCCCAAAAACTTCCCTATTGTCTGGATACAAAATTCGCAGATCTGGCAATGGGATCCAAATTCTGTCGGATGACGAAATCCTACTAGGAGACATCTACAAATTCATCCGGAAAGAATTGGTCAAAAAATACGGCGACTCGGCATAACCCAAACAAGTACTTAGCAGTCAAGTACTTAGGAAAAAAATTTCAGACCGGGGGAGGAAAAAAGCTGTACGAACTTGACATCTGCCGGAATCCGACAATAATGTGACATAATAAAAGTGATTTGAGTTTGAGCAAACGTTTCTTCTTGAACCAAGAGACGTGGGGGATCTAGTATCCCAACCCGAAAAATAAAAAAATTCCCCTGGTGTTCCAGGGGGTCGGGGTTTCCCGAAGGAATGTTGTTGGATGAGACATAATTAACATTATGTCAGATAATGTCAACTCCTTCGTAAAATTTGCTTAAATTTAGTTTAATTTTTGCAGAAAAGCGGAGGAGCTTTTGTGAGCGACCAGCGGCATCCCTATATCCGACTGATGACCGACATCATAGATTCTGGTGTTTGGGCAGGCCTATCCCATGCCGCCAAAACCCTTTACCCGGTTCTATTGAAATTCAGTGACTATAACTTTAAACCCGTTTGGCCCAATACCGAAACTTTGATGAGGCTCACGGGTTTCAAAACCAAAAAATCCATTGTCTCCGCCAAAAAGGAGCTCACTCAGGCAGGCCTACTCTACCAAGTCCCGGGAAGCGGAAGAACCTCGACCCGATACCATTTTTCCTTCCACTATGAGGGTTCCAAAATTACCCCCCTGGGGGATACGAACATCACCCCCAGGGATTTCGAAACGGGATCCTCTGAGGGGGCAAAACCGTCGCTTAAGGGGGGTGCAGATGGGACCCCTAACCATATTAATATAACTATATCTAATACAAACAATGCTCCGGCAGTGCCGGCTCTTTCGGAGATGGCGAAGGAAAAGGGAGAAAAAATTGGGTTCGAGAATTTGGTCACTTTATTCGGCCCGGACATTGCTTTAGAAGCATATAAGAAAGCTGTTTCTTTGCATATGGAATCCGATAGCTCCTATCTCCAATCCCTCTGTCGCGAACTGGTTTCCTTGCAACGACAAGAAGTGATTAAAACTGGGCAGAAATCTTCAAATGAAGATATTCTTTCCCATCCTGCTTCTTGGGCAGGGTTTCTTACTTGGGCGAGCAAAGAGCTGACCCAATCTTCTTGGAACCAATTGGAGCGGATGCAAGTGCAAATCGATGGAAATGTCATTGTGGTTGGCTCACCCCTCCAAGGACATTTACGCCAAATTGTTCAAATGTATTTTACGGAGCGAGTGAAACCAAGCGTCCTTGTTGTGTTTTCCGAAAAAGAAGAAGGATCTCGCCTCAGTGAAATTCGATAGACTGGATAGAAAAACGGTATTTTTTGGAAGGAATCAGCATCAATAAGCGCATGAAAGATCATTTAATTCGCACAAGCCACCCCTACTCTTTGCCCATCAAATCAGTGTCCACCTCTGGAACCTTTGAAATCAAAAACGAAGAATTTTTATCCTTTTTCGAAGAAAAGGAACAGTCTTCTCTTTCCTCCATCATCTTTAAGTTTGATGATGTTGTGTATTTTAATGGGATCGAACTTCTACCTGGCAAAGACGGGTTGGATTTTTTCCCCGATTCTTTCCGATTTGAGTTATCACATGATGGGAAGTATTGGGAGCCGATTTTACAAGAATCTTCTTTTCGAAAATCCTTTAAAACTTCTGCCAAATGGCTGTTTTCTCTCACTAGCGCTCGTTATGTGAAGTTTGTTTCCAAAATTTCAAGAAAGGCAAGTAACGGAAAAAATCGGATCAGTTTTGGGCAATTGAAAATCCTCATCACGGGAGTTCAGTCCATCCAGGCGAGTTCGGAATTGGATCGTTTGGCTGTAAAAGAAAATCTTTTTGATACAAGACCTGATTATGGATGGTCTTCTAAAAAGAAGGAAGAACCAGAAGAAGAGTATTTAATTTTGGATATGGGCTCAGTGAATCGTATTGAAGAAATGCGAATGCTCACAAAAAACGATCCAACCACAAATTTTCCAGAACGTTTTGTTACTTATTATAGTGAAGATGATATCACTTGGCACCAGTTGCATGAAGAAAACTTCTTTTTGTCTGAACCTGGGACTTGGTATAAATGGAGATTTTCACCTGTTAACTTAAGGTATTTGAAACTAGTTTTTTTCCAAGAGAAACAGCAGAATAAAAAAGATTATGTGACGGAAGTCATTGAGCTTGAATTGTATTCTAGTCCAGATAAAAAAGATTACGGTGGGCCTGCAAGAGAACCTCTGCCTTATGCATCCGTCCTGCGATCGGGTATTATCCGTTTGGCGGTGGATGGAGAGGTAAAAGAAGGTGTTGTGGTCCAGGCAAACGATAGACGTCTACGTGATGCCACTACCGAATACCGAGGAATCGTCGAATTGGCTTCTGATGGGGAAGAAAAACCTGGTGTCGCTGTCCAAGGAAATGATAAACGCCTAAAAATTGCCACTGAACTCACTCATGGATTGGTAAGATTGTCTCGGAGTGGAGAAGCAAGGCCAGGACTTGTGGTCCAGTCAGATGATGAACGTTTGCGGAGTGCTTCCACGGATCATCCTGGGATCGTGGAGCTTGCGTTAGACGGAGAGACTCGGCCTGGAGTTGTTGTCCAAGGGAATGATTCCCGGTTGCGAGTGGCCACAAAAAAATCAGTTGGTTTGGTGCAACTGGCGGATGCGGGTGAAGTTGCCGTTGATAAAGTGGTTACTGGTGATGACCCTCGATTGAGAGATGCAACAACAACTGCAAAAGGGATTGTGCAACTTGCATCTAACGGTGGGGAAGAGCCAAACACTGTTGTCCAAGGAAATGATAAACGTTTGAAACATGCTAGTACGGAACTTCATGGGATTGTGCAGCTTGCGCACTCCGGTGAAACTAAACCAGGTGCTGTTGTCCAAGGGAATGACAAACGTTTGGCGAAGGCAGGGTTCCAAGATGCAGGGATTGTCCTTCTTGCAAACCACGGTGAAGCAGTTCCTGGTAAGGTGGTGCTTTCAGATGATCCTCGTTTGTCTGACAAAAGAGATCCAAAACCGCATACACATCCTTATGCAGAAAAAGAACATGATTACAATTCCCATACCGGGTTATTAAAAATCACCGGGGAAGCAGCAGCTTCTTCTAAGGGTTTTGTCCCTCCACAAGCAAACGATGCGATCATTTTTGGAAAAAATACCAAGGTGGGAACAGGTGTTGTCGGTGTTTCTATCGGAACAGGTGTATCTGGGTTTGGTGATTCTGTTGGTGTATTTGGGATTTCCAAAGGGCAGACACCAAAACAGTCTGCAGGGATTTTAGGTGCCGGCACTACGGCACCAGGCGGACGATTTGTATCACAATCCGATTTTGCATTGATTGTTGACGGGAAAGGTATTCCCGAAATTGAACTTTCTGGTTCTGGAAAAGCAATTTATGCTAACGGAGAATCTTTGTTTGAAGGAAATCTTCGCATCACAAAAGAAGGTGGTGAGGAATGTATTGCTAGATACTTCCGTCTGGATGGCAAAGATGTGGTGACAGCAGGAGATCTATTGACTGCCACCGAAGAACCTGGTGTGCTTGGAAGGTCCAAACATCCCTACTCCACCAATGTCATTGGTGTTTCTGTGGCCAATGCCCATGTTGTTTTTGGAAAACAAGAAAAAGCAGTGGAATATGTACTTGTTGCTTTGCTTGGAATGACTAAGATCCATGTGGATGCGACACAAGTGCCAATTTATCCAGGGGATCTTTTGGTATCAGGTTTATCTTCAGGTCATGCTGTTAAAGCAGACCCGGCAAAATTGAAACCGGGAATGCTTGTGGCAAAAGCCATTGAAGCCTGTAAACGAGACAAAGGAAGTATCCTTTGTATGTTAACTTTCTCCTAAAAACAAAGGTTGTGAGGTGGGTTTTTTAATAAAACCTGCCTCAATGGCTCTTTTGAGTAGATATTCTACTGCACCATGCCCTTCATTTCCTAAGTTTTTTGTAAAATCATTCACGTATAGATTGATATGTGATTTGATGACCGCATCATCCTTGTTTTGCGAGTTAGAGCGGATATAATCCATCATTTCTTTTGGTTCTAAGTAGGCTGCTTTTAAGCTTTCTCTCAGATTCGATTGGAATTGGAGGGCTACCTCACGTGGAATGTCTCTTCGGACTGCAATTGCACCTAAGGGAATTGGGTATCCGGTTGATTCTTCCCACCATTCCCCAAGATCGACGACTTTTTCCATTCCTCGTTCTTCGTAAGTAAATCGTTCTTCATGGATGATGACACCTAGACTTCCTTCTTCACTGAGTACCTTCGGAATAATTTCGTCATAACGAAGGGCAGTTGGTTTTTGTGTTCCGTTTGTATATAGGGATAATAAGAGATTCGCAGTGGTAAACATCCCTGGGATATATAGTTGTTTATAATTGGTTAGGTCTGTTTTGGAATTTTTTTTTCTAACAAGAATGGGACCACAGCCCCTACCTAAAGCTGATCCCGTTTCTAATAAAATGTATTTTTCGATAATATGGAAATAGGCTGCAAATGAAAGTTTTGTGACAGGAAATTTCCCTTGGAAAGCAAACTCGTTTAAGTTTTCCACATCATATAATTCTTCTTTTACTGGATAGTTTGTGTTTCGGATCAAATGGTAAAAAAGAAATGTATCGTTTGGACAAGGTGAATAGGCTAAAGAAATCATAGGCTAAAAAAGAACTCCTTTGTTGGTGTGATCCAGAGGATCCTGATCATTAAAAATACAAACAAACTGAAAGATATGCCTAGGAAAAAACGCAAAAAAAGATTTTTGAAGGTATTTTCTAGCAACAATGAAAAAGGTAAAATGAGTGTAAACATACGACTCAAGTTATCAAAAGATCTCCAATAACCTTGTTCCGCAATGAGGATGACAAACAAACTTCCAAATATAGATACAAGTACATTGATATTCTTCGAAAAATTGTTTTTTAGAGATTGGACAGAGACGACGGTAATGGAAATGAGTGAGATAAAAAACAGGATTTTTGGAAATTCTTTTGGTTTGAACTGAAAAGAGCCATTCTCTTGAAAACTTTTAAAAAATCCAAACAAAGGAAAGTCTGTCATATCTTTGAACCCTAGCGGGTTTGTTCCCAAATGGTTTGGTGGATGGATGAGTCCAAAAATCACCAAACAAAGAAATGCGAATCCTGGAATAGAATAGGCAAACATCTGTCCCCATTTTTTTTCTTCCAACGCTTTGAAAATGATAGGAATTAAAAATAATACTCCTAGTTCTCGAGTGATCACCATCATGAAAAAAAAGAATATAGCCAAAAAATCTTTTTTGTTTTTAAAAAAATAAAATGCAATGATTCCGAAACTTACAAAAAGCGAATCGGCAACCAAAAGTAAATTTGCATTTAATGAAAAAGGAGAAAACAAATAAAAGATAACATACCATTTTTGGGATTCTGGTAGTAAGGAATACAAACAAAAGACAGAAATTAAAAAAGTGGAGAATAGGATAGCGAGTGTCACCATCGGGTAATAAGAAAACCCGACTAGATTTGAAATGCTCCCTGCTAAAAGAGAAAGACCTAGACGATGAAAGCGGAAGTGGTAAGAGTCAACAATGAGATCCCAATCTGAGGAAACAAACAGATCTTTTGCGAGAAGGTAGAAGAATTGACCATCATACCCGCCTGATTTGTAGATTACAAAATTTGAATCGACCAGATTGGGGTTGATTTCGTAAAATCCTTCCCAAATTCCGATCAATGCGGAGAGGGAGTGGTCATAGGGAGCTGTCTTAAAAAATATGAGCCCCCCTACTCCCAAAATGTAAAAAACCAAAAGAAAACAAAGTTGGTAGAGCTTCACACTTCCATTTTGCAAATTTTAACAGATTCGAAAAGGAATTTCTCTGGAATTTTATAAAGATTCTGACAGTTTGTATCCAAAGTTGGGGCAAATGAAAGAAGTTCTCGTTACGATCCAAAGTGTGTATCAATATTTAGAAAAACTTGGCCCCAAAAAATCCTTCCAGATTTTGAAGAATCTTGGTTATGAGAAGTTACTTTCTTTAACGGGGAAAGTTCCTAAGGAGAGGTTGATCGTTCTCACACAAAAATTAAGTGAAGATACGGTTGTGGAATTGGTCAAACAAATTCCAGAGAAGGTCCTTGTGGAGATGATCCGCGAAAATGAGGATGAAGATTTGGTTTATTTCATTCACTCCTTGCCCATGGCCGATTTGGCTCTTGTTTCTCGGAGTATCCCTCCGCATGATGTGGGGTTACTTGCAAAAACATTAGGACGTGAAACCAGCGTGGAGATCCTTAAAACATTAGGAATTGAAAAATCAATAACCTTACTCAAAGAAATTCCAATGAAAGATTTTCTTTGGCTTGTAGATGAAGTTCATGTCGGTCCTGTCATTCAGCTTGTGAACGAACTCTCAGTTGCGGATTGTAAAAAATGGATCAAACAACGTGGATTGGAAGAATTGCCTGTACTGATTCAGTTTTTTGGTGTTTCCAATGCGATTCAGATTTTTAAAAAATTGGGTATGAGTAAAGCATTGGAGATGATGCATTTATTAGGAACCAGAGAAATGTTGGAGTTATCCCTTCTTCTTTCAGGAATGCAGTTGGAAGAAAAAAATATGCCAGCAATTGCCATGTTGAAACCAAACGATTTTTCACCTAAAAACAAAACAAAATCGGCTCCAAAGAAAAAACAAATTCCCAAAAAGAAAAAAGTATCTAAACGCTAACGTTTACTTTGGGGAAGTAAATTGTAAATTTGCTTCCTTCTCCCATTGTGCTTTCTACAAAAATTTCGCCGGACATTTTGTCCACGAGTGACTTAACAATAGATAAACCAAGCCCTGTCCCTCCGATTTTTTTGTTATCGGAAGAAGGAATTCGAAAGAAACGATCGAAGATTTGATTTTTGTAATTTGGATCGATGCCAATGCCTGTATCTTCCACTGTGATTTCAATTTTGCCATTGGTTTCGCGAATTGAGATTCCAATTTTCCCTTTGGAAGTATATTTTAAGGCGTTTACGTATAGATTTGTAATGATTTGAGAGAATTCAAATTTGATCCCTCGTAGAAAAAAACCTTTTTTGAGTGATAAGTCCCATTCGATAGGTTTCCCTTTTGCAAGATGAGAATTCATATGAATGACATCTTCGATCACTGGTACTGGATCAAAAATTTCGATGACTTCATCTTCCTTGTCTTTTTCTCTTGAAGTGGTGAGTTTCAGTAGGTTTTCGATTAAAAAACTAAGTCTTTTTGCATTTTTATCAATCACTTCTAACATATTTTTATGTTCGGTGTTAAATGGTAATGAAGGATCGGATTTAAAAAACTCCAAATACCCTCGGATATTTGTCATTGGGCTTCTGAGTTCGTGGCTTACATTGGAGATAAATTCGTGTTGTAATCGTTCTTGTTCTTTTTTTTCTGAATTTGGTCGGAACTGAACTTGGTAGCGTTTTTTTGGAGAAAGAAGGATGGAGGTGAAGCTGATATCCACTTCTAATTTGGATCCATCTTTTAGCATAATCTCTGCATCAGGTAAGGATAACATTGTATCGGAAGAAAGGTCTGAGCCAAAGCGAAGTTGGTTTGAAACCTGGTTTCCTAGAATGATATCTTCAATGCTCAGCTTTGTGATGTCACCGCGAGTATATCCCGTGAGAGATCGGAATTGGTTGTTTGCTTCGAGAATGCTACCTGTATCGGCATCAACTAGTGCAATTGCCTCTCTTGAAAATTCGAATAAGTATCTGTATTTTTCTTCTGAATATTGTAAATCGACAGCTGATCTATCTAGTTTGATTTCTAGGATTGAGATTAAATTTTCGAGTTCAGTAATTTCTTCTCTTTGTAATTCCAACTTGGCGTTGAAGGAATCTAACATCGAGTTGACGAGAACTTTCACCCGGTTGTCTAGTTGCAAGGTTTCGTCGGAGTTAAGTCTTGAATTGTAATTTCCTTGTAGGATATCTAAAACAACTGAGTTAACATCCACAATGAGGTGACGTACGGCATTGAGTTTTCTGTAGTTGATTTGTGAAGGTGCATGAAGTTTTGTTTCTGTCGGTTCTTGGAAACTGTTGAGTTTACGAACATCAAATACTTTTTTTGGTTCTAATGCCGATAGGATTTCATCAAAGTCGAATGCAGATCGAACAGCATCGGGTTGGATGACCCTTCGGATGAGTCGAAAATATACATCTTTTAGGAGAGGGAACAGTGTGTCCGCATCTCCTTTGTAAGAAAAAATACCTTTTTGGATGAGAGGGTTGGAGTTTAGAAGATTTTTTGTCTCCCCTACTCTAAGGTGTGGGTAAAAATGAGAAAGCTGTAGGTCATCCCATAAATTTCCATTACTGAGTTGGTTTGTATTTTGCAAAAGATCAATTGCTTTTTTAACAGCAAGAAGAACACCCGAAATTTCTCTTCCCGTTTTTAACACTGCATCTCCACTAAACGCAAGTAAGGTGGAAGGAAAAAAGGATTTTGTTTCGAGGATTGGTAGTTCTAAGCTATTGGCAAAGTCTTGGAAGTTTCGAAGGAATGGGCTAGAAAATGGATCTGAAACTAGTCCCAAACATGTAGGTTTTAAAAATTCTTTTTCTTCTAAAAATCCCGGAGTGTCTATGTAACGAACCTTGACTGGATTTTTTGGGGCATATTCTTCTAAAAATTTTTCTGCATACAATCTCTCGACTGAGTATTGGTGAGGGACAGGGAGTATATAGGCTTTATTTCTAGTGAGATCTTCTGGTTTGAATTGGAATCGTGAATAAAATGATAAAGGAGAATGATAAAGATAGATCCCCTTGTAAATTCGTTTGAGTTTTGATTTTTTGAGAAAACTATCCTGAAGGTAGGCGATGGTTGGGACCTCACCTGCCTCCACTCGACCGGCGTCCAGTAATGGCATAATGGCCTTGTGATGGGTGTTGACGTGAAGAGTGACTTTGACACCGAATTCTTCAAAGTATCCCTTTTTGTAAGCAACGACAACGGGTAGAGAACTAAGGCGACTTGTTATACAAATCTGGATCACATGGCAACAATCCCAAAAATAGGGATCGTTGCCAAATCTTTCTATAGGGATTTATCGTTAGGAAGAAAAAATCTCTTGGAGGAATTCCGTTGTCCTTTTGGTATATTCGGATACTTCCTTTTCATCCATAACCTTCGCTGAGAGCAAAGCAAGGTCATAAATGACTCTAGCTAATTTTTTACCTTTTTCATGGCTCACTCCTTCGAACGCTTGTAAGGCGGACTTTACAAGTGGGGACTTTGAGTTAACCATGAGAGTGTGAGACTTGAGAATGTTTTTCATATCTTCCCTGTTTAACATGGAGTTCATTTCGGACATTCTTCTCATAAACTCTGGTAAAAGAATTACACCAGGAACTTCTAGTGATTTTAAGGCTTCTACCTTTATTTCCACACCTTCATTTGGTAAGGAAGATTGAAATAAATTTTGAATTCGATCGGATTCCGTTTTGTTTTCTTCGTTTACTAGATCTTTCGGAGCATCTTTATCCACAACTTGATCAGCAATTTCAGAATCGACTCTTTGGAACTTCCAATCTGGATTTTTCATTTCTAAGTGTTGGATGAGGTGAGAATCAATTTTGGAATCAACAAGTAATGCTTCTAAACCTTGTGATTTTAGAAGTTCCATATAAACGGACCCCATTTCTGTTTCATTGGCGTAAAAAATTTTGTTGTGGTTTTTTTCCTTATTTTTTTCCCAATATTCGGAAGTAGTTGAGTATCCACCTTCTGAATTCTTAAAAATCAGATGGTCCTTCATCGCGTCATAAAATTTTTCATCGGTCAGGACTCCATACTTTACAAATAAAGAGATATCGTTCCAGTTTGATTCGTATTTTGTTCTATCTTTTTTGAAGTCTTCGATCAAACGATCAGCTACTTTTTTAATGATATGGTTTGATATTTTTTTTACTAATGGATCGTTTTGTAAGTAAGATCTGGAAACATTTAGCGGAAGATCTGGAATGTCTATGGTTCCTTTGAGAATTGTGAGAAATTGTGGGATTAACTCACTTGCATTATCACTTACAAATACATGATTACAAAAAAGTTTGATTCCATTTTTTGATGCTTCTAACTCGTGAGTTAACTTTGGAAAATACAAAATGCCTTGTAAACGAAATGGATAATCAACGTTTAGATGAATATGGAAAAGAGATTCTCCTGAGAAAGGAAACAAATAAGAATAAAAATCTTTATATTCTTCTTGAGAGATTTTAGCTGGTTCTTCAGACCAAAGAGGTTTTTCTCGATTTGCCTTTTCGCCTTGGACATAGATCCCTACGGGTAAAAAATCACAGTATTTTTTGATTAGTTCTTTCAGTTTCCATTTGTCTAGATACTCGCCAGACTCACTATCCAAATAAAGAGAAATTTTAGTACCCCTTGTTTCCCTTTCAATGGGTGAAATAGTAAAATCGGTACCGGACTCACTTGACCATAGAACAGCTGTTTGTCCCTTTTTGTATGATTTTGTTTCTATTGTAACTTTTTTGGAAACCATAAAAGAGGAATAGAATCCAAGTCCAAAGTGGCCAATGATTTCGGCTTTGTTTTCTGCATTTTGGTATTGTTTTGCAAAGTCTGTGGCACCGGAAAAGGCAATTTGGTTGATGTATTTTTTGACTTCTTCTGTCGTCATACCAACCCCATTGTCTTCAATGCTGAGGATTCGGGTATCCACATCAAAATTTAAATCGATTTTGTAATCGTTCCCGCCTTCAAACTCTTCCGATAAAGAGATTTTTTTTAGTTTGGTGATTGCATCGCTTGCATTGGAAACTAATTCTCTTAAGAAAATATCTTTCTCAGAATATAACCATTTTTTTATGATAGGAAAGATATTCTCTGTTTCTACACTAATTTTTCCTGATTCTTCAGCTGACATATATTACTCCTTTGTTTTTAATTGTTTTGTTAATTTTAAGACTTTTGTTTTTTCGAATTTAGATAAAGATAAGAATGTTTTTTTTGGGGTTTCTTTATCTCCTCTTTCAATTAAATTTGAAAGGAGTTGGATGTTTTCTTCGGTGATCCCTTTTTTTTCTAAATAATCAACAAGGAATACATTCCTTTTTTTTCCAAAGTTTTTAACCATATCTACAAACTCATTTGCCTGGAGATTCAATCGATACTTTCTATATCCTAGGTATGAAAGAGTGCCAAAAACAGCAAGAAAAACTAAAGTGAAAATGGAAGGTGCTTTTGAATTTGTCGTATGATCCAATTTTTGTTTCGGTTCTTTTTTCTTTTCCGAAAGGATGGGTAAGGTTGGAAATTGTAGCGAGAGTGTTTTGTATTTTGAGTCTTTTAAGGAAAAGTAAGTAAATTGGTATGGTCCTATTTGGAGTTTTTCTTCATCTGTGATTTGGTGGCCATACAAAAAATGAACAACAGAATAAAATCCATATTCGCCAGATTCTAACTTTCGAAATGTTTTATTTCTGGTTTGTGAGATTAATTGGTATTTCGTTTTCGAATCTTCCGAAGGTTTAATGCCCTCATGGCCTCCTTCCCCTTCTATTGTGATTTCGAAATAAACAGTTTCTCCTCTATGGACTTCTTTTGGAAAATTGGTAAGGTTGAGTTGGAAGTTTCCGATAGCACCGGTAAATGTTTCCGGTTGATTTGTGGGAAGATTTAATACTGTTACAGTGGCTGGAGTTGTGTCTACAGTTTCTTGTAGTGAGTTAAAACGTAAACTATCTCCAGAAATAAATTTTGTTTTTCCAATTTGGAATCTTCCTGATTTAATCGGTGTTAATCCATATATTTCTTTATCATACACTAATGTTTTTTTAAGGGTATTGTTTCTTTGGACTTCTGGTTCAATTTGAACGGAAACTTGTCTTAATGTTTCCGCGAGAAAATATGGAAACGAGATGGATTGGTTTGGATCTCTCTCTAGAAAAGGTTGTCTGTATCCATTGTAATAGAGTACAAAATACCCAACAATAGGTTCCCCTTTATAAAATATAGATTTATTGGTGTGGAATGCAACTTCAGGTGATCCTTCCGAAGGCGTTTCAAAATCTTCAAATGGGAATGGATTGAAAAACTGATTTTGTGAATGCCTACTTTTTTTACTAACTTTGAATTGAATGGGGGGTGATTTATAAATCTGGTTGTCATACTCCACAGTTATTTCTGGGAGAGAGAATGTACCTTCAGATTCTGTATCTACATAGAAATTGAGTATTTGAGATTTTGAAACTTTAAAGTTGATGATTTGTGTTTCTGTTCCGCTTCCGGAAAAACGAATTCGTACTCCATTTTGTTTTATGTTTGTTTGGATTGTTCGGAAGATTTTGTCTCCGTGGGCCCTTACTTCTAATTTGGCATGTTCTCCTAATGAAAATTCGTTAGGGAATAAATGGAATTCTACTTCAGAGGAATTTATAGCTGCCAGTGGAAGGAGGAAGAGGAATAAAACTGTAAGTTTTTTGTTACCAAAACTTTTCATTATCAAATGATCCCCCTCTTTTATTCTTCAGGATGGAATCTTGTGAAAATGGATCCAAAATTTTCTCTGCATCTGTTTTCTCTTCTTTTTTGTTCCTTTTTTCCTGTTTTGGTTTTGGTTGTTCGTTAGTTTCATCTTTTTTTGGTTTATCTTCGGCTTCTTTATCCTTTGTTAAGTGTTCTATGTTTTTCTTTGTTGGTAAATGATCCGGGTTTATCTCCAAAGTCTTTGAGTATGCTTTTAAGGCATTTTTTTTGTCACCTAATCTTGAATAAATATTGCCAAGGTTAAAATATGTTTTTGCTTTGAGGTCATCGTTCGATTTGGGATGGGTTAAGATTTTTTCAGAAATTCCAATAGCTTCTTTGTATTGTCCCAGCTGATAAGCCGTGGCAGATTCATTGTATAAAAGTCTTGGATCGTCATCAATGTATTCCTTTGCTTTTTGGAATTCTATTTGGCTTTCGTTATAATTTTTGTTATGATAGGACTTGACTCCCTTCTCAATGGAATTGCCACCTGGATCCAATTCCCATGCGGATAAATTTGGTTGCCCAAATAAAGTCAAAAGAAAGAAAGTTATTGTATAAATTCCTTTAGGTGTCTTTTGTAAAAATAAATTTAATAGACGCTCAAAAAATAAAAAGAAAAAAGCAGCAATTAAATATGGGTGAGCTCCATCTTCATTTTTGAATCTTTCTATGGTTTGAATTTTTCTTTTCTTAGCAGTTTGGACAGTATCTAACAAAGCATATACACCATCCGCCTGGAAAGAAACATCATGGTAAGTGCCATGATTTTGGTCTGCAATAGATTTTAGCTTAGAAACATTCATTTGGGAAATTGCCAAATTTGGCGAAGAAAGTGATTCGGTAATTCCAGCATCCGTTGTGACATAGCCCCCTCTTCCTGTCCCGGGATCGCGGTATTCGATGTTTCCGCCCTCTTCCGTCCCAATTCCCCAAACTATCACCTCACCAGTGATTGGCGGTATATTCTGATTTTCATGGTCTTCTCCATCAGATACAATGATGGTAATTTGAGAGGAGATGTTATTATTTTTTTTTCTGATTTGATTGACTCGATCTAAGGCGACAGACAAATCTGTCCCTTTGGCTCCCACCATCTCTACACCTAATGCCTGTATATAGTCTGCTACTGCAGCAATATCTGATGTGAGTGGGCAAAACGAAAAAGATTGGCCCGCAAAAACAATGATGCCAATTCTATTTCCTTTTAAGTTCGGTAGAATTCGTAATGCTAAGTCTTGGAATCGTTTTAATCGACTCGGTTTTACATCAATTGCATTCATTGATAAACTTACATCCACAACGAATAAAATATCAGCGGACTCGAATTCTTTTGTGGATTCGATTTCTGTTGCTTTTACTTTAAATAAAGAATAGAAGGCAAGGGTTAGAGCGATTAGAAAACAGAAAATTCGCAGAAAGTAAAATCGTGTATTTGCTGAAAAAATTCTATTTTTTAGATTGGGGTGTTTTTCTTTGAATGAATTTGTTTTTATATTTATAAAAAGTTTTCCGGAAAATAAAAATGTCCAAAAAACAATCGAAATAATCGCAACCTTCGTTACTGTTTGGATGTCAATCATAGTTTTTCTGTTAGTGGGTAAATCATTAATAGACCCGCCACTCCCAATAAAATAAAGAAAACGGATAGGGCAGAAGGGAAATGTGTTTCGTGAATTTCCATTGGTTTAGACGGAAGTTCTACGACTTCTAGTCCATTGATTTCATTTAATACTTCTTGTAAAACTTCGGGTGATTCTGCTCGGAAAAATCTTCCCTTGGTTCCAGTTGATATTGACTCTAGGGATTCGTAATTCACTTCATATTGACCTTGCTCTTTCCCGATACCAATGGAATAAACTTTGATCCCAAAAGCTTTGGCCGCATAGGATGCTGTTTCTGGATCCAATTTTCCGGTATTCGAAACACCATCAGTGAGTAAGATGATAATTTTGGATTTTGCTTGCGAGTCTTTTAAACGATACGTAGAAAGAACCAATGCATCGCCGACGGCAGTGCCTTGTTCGGTGATATCTTCGTCTGATGTTTCGGTGATTAATTCGTCCAAGGCATATCGATCGCTTGATAATGGGGATTGTAAGTAAGCAGCTCCTGCAAATAACACAATTCCGATTCGATCATATAATCTTTTTTGAATGAACTCTCGGAGTAGTTCTTTCGAAACAGTGAGTCTGTTTTTAGGTAAAAAATCATAGGAATTTACCATAGATCCGGAGATATCTAAGGCGATCATGATATCGATTCCACTGGTGCTATCGGGTGTTAGTTTGTATTTTTCCCCTGGTCCTGCTGCCGCAATCACCAAAAATATGCTGGCTATATAAAATAAAACCTCGGTAAGAACTAATAGAACAAATCTAAGCTTAGTAGATAAGAATGAATTTTGTTTTTGAAATCTGTCCGATTGGATGAGTAAAACTCCTCCAATTTTTTTGGATTTCCATTGATAAAGCGCAACTAATAATAATGGGATGATTAAAAATAAAAGATATGGTCTTTGAAACTGATCAAACATTACAATTCCATATCCTTTTTAATTTTTTCCCAAACAGATAGGGCTTCCTCTTTTTTTAGTTTGGTTTGGTTATTGTCGTACTTAGTATTTCTGAAATAAACTCTAAGGTTGCGAAGGATAGATTCTTCGATATGTGTTCTGTCGAAAAGTTCTGCCAAAAATTCGGAATCAGTGTTTCCTAAAAGATTTTTTTCTAATCTTTTCGAATACACTTCTTTTGCATATTCACTAATTTTAAAGGCAAGTTCTTTTTCGTAAATTGATTCCGATTCTAAATATGTTTCGATCACATGAAGGCGTTTGATTGTTTCTTCTAAAACGGGTTGTTTTTCCCATAATGCATCCACCACTTTTTGCTTTGACTTCCAGTATAAGTAAAGAGCATATAATAAATATAAGTTGATAACAGTGATTAGTAAAACAAGGAACAAACGAAAAAGATAAGGACCAGAAAAACTTATGGGAGGTTCGCTGTCTTCAATATCCTTTTCGGAACCAAGTAGTTGTGATTTGACTTTTATTTGTTTTGTTGATTTTTTTTCTTCGCCATTTTCCTTCCAAGATATAGGAAGAATAAAATTTCCCGGTTTATAAAATAAAATTATAGCGGATAGTTTTAAATTATCTTTTTTGATGTTAGAAATTTTGAAAGATGGCATTGTAGAGTCTTCGTAAAAATCTCCCTCTTCCATTTGTAAGTCATTTTCAATTCCTTCGCTGAGTTCTATTTGATAATGCACAGTATCACCTACAAAAATTTCCTCTTCTTGGATTGTTTCCTTAGGAGTGGCATATAAAGAGAAGGTAGAGATAAGAACCAGAAGTATGTATTTAGCCATTGCGTTTGATTTTGAAGAGTGGTAGAATTTGATTTGAGAGTTTGGCGTTTGGATTGACTTGGACTAAATTTGTGCCAAAAAATCTTTTTGCTGCTTTTAAATCAGCAGCATACGTAGTTTTGTTATTCCTTAAATTGGGTGTTTCTTGTGATATTTGGCGAAAAAATTTGAACCAAAATGGGAAATCCAATGTATCTAATTCATCCTGAATCCAGATCCCAATTGGTTCCCAAACTTTTGTATTTTGAATGGTGGTCAAATGATCCGCAAATTCGATAAAATCGGAAATCCAGTAACAAACAGCAAATTTGGGATAAAGTCTAAACGCAAATTGATAAGCAGAATTATAATTTGTTTTGCCACCTGCTGTTTGTTTTGTGATATTTGTAAAGGTTTTGAATACATCTGCTTCTGTTCTTAACCATTTGCTTGGAGAATGAGAATGATTGGAAAAGGTAACGAGTAAAATTCGATTCCCCAGTTTAATATGAAATAAGGACAAAAACAAAGCAATTTGAAAAGCAGTGTCTTTTTTTGAATCACTCATTGAATCACTCATATCATAGAAGATGATAATGGATGCATCTCTTTCTTCGTAATATTCTTTTGTATACAATTCCCCAGTTCTGGAAGTGACATTCCAATCAATATAACGAATGTCATCTCCGAAATGGTAGTTGCGAACTTCTTTGAAATCTAGTCCTCGGCCTTTTTCTCTCATTGGAAGAAAACCTTGCCTGGTTGAAGAAAATTTCTTTTTCGTTTCCCATTGCAAAACTTGAAGGAGACGTTTCAGTTCGTGCGACAACATCTAAGGAACTTCCGTGACAGATAGGATTCGTTTGATAATAGAATCTGTGCTGATGTCCTCGCTAATCGCATCAATGGTTAAGTGAAGTCTATGTTTGACAATTTCCGAGAAAAAACGCTGTATATCCTCTGGAATCACAAAATCTCTACCTTCTAAAAGAGCGTTGATCCGGCTAACTTTTAACATAGCAAGGCTTGCCCTGGGGCTTACTCCATGTTGGATAAAGTTTTTTAATTCGTTATCGCTTGTGGTTTGCGGTCGCGTATTGCGCGTTAAGTTAACTATGTATGATTGTAGTTTTGGTTCAACATATACATGGTTTGAAATTTCAGAAATCTTTTGGATTTCTTTTGGTTTCATAACTTTCTTTGCTTTTTTCTTAGTAAAATCCAAGTTCCCATGTTGATGTAAGATTGCTACTTCATCTTCAAAAGAGGGATAGGTGACGATTACTTTGAACAAAAAACGATCCAATTGTGCTTCTGGAAGTGGGTAGGTTCCTTCTTGATCGATTGGGTTTTGCGTGGCGATCACAAAGAATGGAGGCTCAAGATCGAAAGTTTCATCAGCAATCGACACCTGTCTTTCTTCCATACATTGGAGTAAGGCCGATTGTACTTTTGCAGGTGCTCTGTTGATTTCATCAGCTAACAGTACATTGGTGAATATGGGGCCTTTTCTAATTTCAAATGATGAGGTTTTGGGGTTAAAAATATTTGTTCCGGTAAGATCTGCTGGCAATAAATCCGGAGTGAATTGAACTCTCGAAAACTTAGCATCAATGATTGATGCTAAGTTTTTGGCAAGGAGTGTTTTGGCAAGGCCTGGCATTCCCTCTAGAAGTACGTGGCCATTTGCCACAAGTCCAACAAAAAGGGATTGGATGACATTGTCCATCCCGGAGATAGATTCTGATAGTTCCGACCTAAGTAATTTTACCTGATCGGATATTTCTGTAATTTGTTCTTTGTTTATTTGCATTGTGATGGAGTCATTTTTGGCATTGGTTTATCGATCATATAATATTCTGTTTTGCCTCCAATGGTCCAACATCCCATTTTTCTTCCTTGAGGTTCCACAGGTCCCTTCCCTAATTCTCTTCCATCTTCTGAATACTCTGTTGCATCTTCAGTAGAACGAATGACCATACGTTTTTTTCCAGATGGATAAAAGTAAGTATAAGGAATACTTGGTTTGTAGTTTAATTTTAAGTCTTGTGTTTCTTCATCAATTTTGACAAGAGAAAAGAAAAGTTTTCCTTCTCCAAGAATTTTGCCAGTATTATCATATACTTTAGCAGATTCTAACATACTTTCGTTTGCCATATTTCCATGATAACCGATTTGACCGTTTTTATAATAGAACTTCCATTCACCGGTTCTTGTATGTTTTCTCGGGCCTGTTCCAAATATTTTTCCGTCTGCGTAGTATTCTTTCCAGATTCCAGTTCTTTCGTATTTAATATCTAAGTTTTCTGAATTTTCTTTTTTAGAATAATTTCCTTCAGCCAGAATGTTCCCCTTTGCACCGAACATTTTCCATAAACCACTTCTAATATCAGATGAATATGAACCTTGTGACTCCACAGCACCATCTTTGTAATAATTGATTTCTAAACCATTCTTTAGTCCGTTTGCAAAAGAAACTTTTGTTTTGATTCCGTTTCCATCAGCACCTACGAAATAATAAGTCCATTCACCATCTTCTTCGTTATCTTTGAAAGATCCCTTTTCGACCCATTCCCCTTTGTTGTTCTTTCTATAATAGGGGCCATTTTTTTTATCATCCACATAAGTCGTCTCGGAGGTCACATTTCCTTGTTTGTCGAAAGTTTTCGCAACTCCTTCTTTTTTTCCTTCCACCCATGGTGTTTCAGCCAAAAATTTCTGCGGGCTTTCTGGATCAGGTTTTTTCCAAATTCCTATTTTTTTACCGTCAACATATTCTCCAATTTGGTCAAGAGTTGATTTGTATTTCGGATTTTCTGCGGTAGATCCAGGTTGTTCGAATTGAATGTATTCTTCCCAGGCACCATGTTTTGGAAGAGATTTGATTTTAGCAGGAGCGAATTTGGCAACTTGGTCGTCCGTACATTTTGTCCCCCCGCATTCTGCTTTTACTTCTCCGATGGCACGAATTCCGCCAGAGTTTTTAAAACGCTCTGTTCGTATCCACTTACCTTTTGTTAGTTTTAACTCAAATTCTTGGTCGCCTGATCCGTCTTTTACGGAGGCACCAGAACATTGGATAAGGAGTGTTGCAATGGTTAAGTAGAGAAGTTTGTATTTCATGTTTCTATCCTGTCAAAGAGATGTGCGCGTTTCAATTTATTTACCGATAGTAATTCATTCGCAATCGCAATTTTTCCTCCCGTCAACTTATCGGAGAAAAAACGTGGAGGGAGAATGTGGAATGCTCCCTCTCCTTTTACATATAAAGTTTCTCCGTCAAGCGAGGTGAGTTCACATTCTAGGAGAACTTTACGTTTTGCTTTTTTAATAGGCCATGCACGAATTAGTAATTCTTTTTCTACTGGCGTTGCCTTATGAAATTTGAAACTCATAGTGTCTGTCATCACAATGTATCCTAAATGAAAGCAGAGGCCTCCCATTGCTTCATCCAAAACAGTTGATAGGATCCCTCCGTGAACAAAGCCAGGGGCACCATTGTACATTCTTTTAAAACTATAAGTAAAGTTTACTTCTCCTGTTTCATCGTGAAAAGTGAAATCTGCGACGAGTCCTAATGGGTTTTCTTTCCCGCATCCGAAACAAGTATCATGATGGATTTCATAACCATGTTTGGAAGGATTTTCTATCGGTTGGTTCATTCATTGTCCTTGGGTTTTTATTTTAAAAAATCGATAATGACGGAAGAAACTTCTTCTGGAGAGTCCATATGCAAATGGTGCCCACCAGGCAAGATTACTTCTTTTAAATTTTTGACTGCTTCTTTTCTGTTTTTGTATTTTTCTGCGATTGGAAATCCGGATTGGTCACCTAGTATCAGTAAGGTTGGACATTCGATTCTTTTGCAGAAAGATTCAATTTGTTCTTCAGTATAGCGAAAGAAAGAATTATAATGGAGTCTTAAATCTCTTCTAGGTTTAAAACCTTTTGGTGTTTTTTCGATCCCTCTTTCCATAAGAATTTCAGCTGATTCTTTTTTCATATCTCCTGCTTTCATCCTCACTCCCACTGCTGACTCCATATCAGGGAAATACGTTTCTTTTTTCCCTCTTGGATGGAGGATTTGTTTAATTGCTTCTGTGAGTATATCGGGTGCAGATTCAGAGAGATTTGTCAATGGTCCGAGTGATTCGATTAATACTAATTTGCTGATTGGTAAAAGGTTTGTACCGGCAACTAACGTAGAAACGGCGGCTCCCATGGAATGTGCCATAAGAATAAAATTTTCTAATCCTAGCGTTTGTGCAATGGAGATAACTTCCAGAGTATATTCCGCAAAATAATATACTGTATTTTCAGGTTTGTGGCTAGATTTGCCATGACCTGGAAAGTCAATAGAGATAAAGCGATAGTCGGGAAAATACTTTGCAAGCGGTGCAAAACTATTCGCATTGTCTAACCAACCATGAAACGCAAGGATTGGTATCCCTTGTGGATTCCCCCACTCAACGCCCTCAATGGTATGAAATTTTGTGCGAATTGAAATCGGCAACATATACCTAAGGCTTTTTGGTTCCATCCGATTGTAAACATTTATCTTTAAGATTTGCGCTTGATTCTTTTTTACTTTTTTAATTGAATTTCATCATGAACCGTTTTCTTTTGATTCTCTTTGTTTTATTTTTTGGAATATCGCTCTTTGCAGAAAGCAAACAAAAGTCTATTTGTATAAGTTTAGAGGACTGCGAAAAAAAAGCAGATTCCACAGAGATCCATCGAAAAAAAATCACTTTCTTAACTTTTGGCATTTCTGAATTTGCGAGTGGAGCACCGATTCGTGACCAAATTCCTTTATATTTAAAACGATTGAAGTCTACCATTTTAGAGGCAAACGGTGAGACAGGTTATAAAGGCGAAATAATATTAAAAGTAACTCACAAACCTGAATATAAAATAACACAACTAAACAAAGCTTTGGATGATGTTCGATTTCTTGAGTCCAACCAAAAATCTTTATCTAAAGAAGAGTCTTACGAGTTGGAAAAATTGAAAGTTTTGTTAGGTGATTCAATATAAATGCGCAGAATTACATTTGTTTTACTATTTTCTTTTTTTGCCTGTGCTCAACTTTCTCGCGAAGAACAATTTCAAGCCGAGTGTGAAAAAACACGAAAACGAAGTTATCTTTTTATGGTACCTATTTTAGAAAAGCATACAACAAGCGGAAATACGGAACAAAATAGTCTCGTTTGGATTGGGAATACAGAGCTAGCCTATAAAAAATGTATGTCGGAAGCAGATAAAAATCAATTCAACTTACGGTCGAATTGAGAGTTCATCCATCTCTTCTTGGATTAGTCTTGATCCCGCTCGGAATGTCAAATAACTCCAGACCCAACTGAGTAGAGTGCTTACTTTGTTTTTGAAGCCAACTTGATAGACGAGATGGACAAAAAGCCAACCGAGCCATCCAAGAATTCCTTTTAAACGAATTTTACCAAATTCAGCAACAGCATCGGTTCTTCCGATGGTTGCCATGTTCCCTTTATCAAAATAATGGAATGGAGAGATAGATTTCTTTTTTTCAATTGTTTCTATAACTTTTGCAACGTATCTCCCTTGTTGCATGGCGACAGGTGAAACTCCCGGCAATGGTCTTGGCAGTCCAGAACTATAATTTGCTGCATCTCCAATTACGAATACTTCAGGAAATTCGAAGGTTCTACAGTATTCGTCTACGATAATTCTATTCGCCTTATCTTTGTTAATTGGTAAATTTTTGGCAAGTTCTGATCCTTCTACTCCAGCAGCCCAAATGACAGTTTTAGATTCGATGGTTCGGTCTTTGAGGATAACACCTGTATCTGTAATGTCTAAAACTGGGGAATTGGTTAGTACTTCAACTCCCCTACTTTCTAATTTTTCTTTAGTGAATTGGCTAGATTTTTCGTTGAAGGCAGTAAGAAGTCTTGGTCCGGCTTCTATTAAAGTTACCTTTGTCATTCCAGAATCAATATTTCTAAAGTCTTTTCTAATGATATTATGAGATAATTCAGCAATTGAGCCTGCTAGTTCAACACCTGTGGGGCCACCTCCGATGATCACATAATGCATAAAACTTTTTGCTTTTTCATAGTTCCCAATTAGCTCTGCTTGTTCAAAGGAAAGTAATATTCTTCTTCGGATTGCTAATGCATCTTTGAGATTTTTAAGACCTAATGTTTTTTCTTTCCAGGCGTTGTTTCCAAAATAACTAGTCCTTGCTCCTGTTGCTAATACTAAGTAGTCATAAGATTCGGAATTGTTTTGAAATTTTACAGTCCTATTTTTGAAATCAATTTCAGTTACATCCCCTAATAGTATTTTTACATTCTTAAATTTTGTTGTAATCGATCTAGAAGGAATGGCGATATCGGCTGGAGACAAAACTGCGGTTGCTACTTGGTACAAAAGAGGCTGAAAGAGGTGATGATTTTTTTTATCAACAACAGTGATTTCGAAGGAGTTGTTGTTCGCAAGTGATTTGATTACTTGTAATCCGCCGAATCCTGCTCCAATGATTAATATTTTTTTCTTTATTTGAGACATTTTTCTATTCCTAAAAAATTTAGAAATCCATAGGAACAATCCTCTACAAGATCCTGTACTTTTTCAAAAGCGGTTTCGTTTTGATAATACGGATCAGGAACGATAGGTTGTCCCTTATCACTTCTAAATTGACCAAAGAGAAATATTTTCTCTCGGATTTTAATATCATTTGTTAGACTGATTACATCTTGGAAGTTGTTCTCATCCATGACCAATAAATAATCGAAATAAGTTAGGTCGGTCCGAGACAATTTTCTGGACCTATGTGTTAAATCGATTCCTCTTTTTGCAGCTACTTTTCGTGTTCTTGGATCTGCTAATTCACCATCATGGTACCCGGAAGTTCCACAGGAATCAATTTCAAAGAATTCGTTGAGGTTTTTTGTTTTGATTAAATTCTTAAATGCACCTTCTGCTGCGGGAGAACGACAAATATTTCCTAAACAAATAAAAAGGACTTTGGTTTTTTGTTTCATTTAATTAAGATAATAGATATATTTTTTCCCAATATCTTTTAGCCACTTCTCTGCAATTTTGTAATTTGGGTTCTGTGATTCAACAATCTTCCAGAATTTTGAGGAATGGTTGTGTTCGATTGTATGTGCAATTTCATGTAAGATTATATATTCAATGATCTGTTCTGGGCAATGTATCAAACTAAGATTTAACGAAATCTGATTTTTTGAATTACAACTTCCCCAAAGTGATCTCATGGGTTTGATCGAAATTTTTGCCACTTCCGTGTTAAGGGCAAACGAGGTAGTTTGCACCATCGGTTCAATTTTTTTTAATAACAAGTCGCGAAAAACTAGTTTTCCTTTTTGGATTTGCGACTTCTCGCTTTTTGTTTTTGGAATTTGAATTCTCTCTCCTGATAAGTTACATTTCCCTTTTGGTATGAGTTGGATCGTTGTCAAATTCCCGAAAATATGAGTTTTCTCTTCATTTTCAAATTTCAATTTTTTCGGGATATCTTTGGGAAGTTGTTTCAGTTTTGATAGAATCCATTCTCTTTTTTCAAAAAGAAATTCATCCAATTGTTTTTTGGGAACTTTTGCTGGGTGTTTTAAAACAACTTTTCCATTTTGATAAACGACTAGTGAGATATTCCTACCTTTACTAGGTTTTCGTTCTATTGTGAAGTCTTCCATCATTTGTTAGATTTATTTTATGATTCTGTATTTTTAATCTAAGTTTTCTTTTTTTTGAGGCCAATCAATTTTATTTAAGGCCCCAATCTCGATACTAAAATCTTTGATATTGATATGCGACTTAAATCCGCTTACCAAATTGGATGCGATGTCTTCCATTGTGAGTCCTCCTTGCGAAGTAAACCGTCCTTCGGAAAAAAATCTACGGTGGTTGACTCTGAGGTAACTTAGCCACGTAGAATTAAATTTATAACCAACTTCTGCTTTTGATGCCCAACCAAGGCCGTAGTTTTCTGAGAAAAAATTGATGGAACGTTGGACATGAAAATCTCTGGTTTTGATTCTTCCGATTGATGGCATAAAACTGAGATCTAAATAAAAATCTCCCGAAGAATACCGATAACCACCTCCGAAAAAAAACTCCCATAGGTCATTAGAGAAACTAAGTCCATTACCAATTGGACCATAAAAAACTGGGCTCGAATCGATATACTGGTTCACATCATAAAATAGATATTTGAAGTATGAGTATCTTGCTCCAGTCGAGAGAAAAAATCCGGAACCATTTACCCAGTAGTTTGGATTTGCATCTTGGAAATAATATCTACCATAAACTTCTGCTCTATTTTCGAAAACCGTAGATTTCCCTTTTCCGTCCGCAAAGTTACGGCTGCCAGAATAAATGGTAGCAGAATCTCTATAACTCCATTCTCGCGTTGCGATTTTTGTTCCATTTTCCGTTGATACAGATCCAAGCACGAAGTCTTCATCTCTGGCTTGTCCTGATTTTTGGTACCAACCTGAAGTTTTGAGTGAACCGCTAATTTCCCATCTATCTTGGGTAAAGATTCCCTGTATGCCGAATAGCGGAAATGTCCTTGGAAAGGTGATTCTTGACCCACCACGAATCCCCGATAGATTGGGATACTTATTTCCAGTTTCAAAAATATATTCTCCGCCGGATTTTTCTACCGATGGACCCCAGATGACTTCTGCAGAAATCGAAGTAAGGCCAAGGAATAAAAATAATAGAGGTAAGTTGGAATATTTAGGCACCAACGTAAGTTCTATTTCACCTATAAGTTGTAAATTCCTAAATTATAAGTTCAGGATAGGGTGGAGGTAGTTCTATTGGTGTGTCCGCAAAAAATTTCGTTTTTCTTAGGGGTGAAATGATTTCACCCCTAAGAGACATAATTAAATTGACACTCCAAGTGGACCTAACATCATTTATGCAGGTTATGGGCAAATCAGATTCAATATTGACTGAAGAAGGAGCGGCAAAGTTCGTTGGGCTGAGCACTGAAGAGTTCTCTGCTAAAGCGTCTGCTCTAAAGATTCCTGGATGGAAATCGGGAGAATTTAAAGAATCGGTTCTTCTTAAATATTTTGAACCGACCCTTTCTGATGGTTTCGATAGTCATGTGATCGCTATATCGAATCAGAAAGGAGGGGAGGGGAAAACAACGATCAGTTTATATTTAGCAGAGGCCCTGGCTGAAAATCATAAAGTGCTCTTGATCGATTGGGATCCACAAGCAAATGCAACACAACTTTTTTTAAAAGACGATGTTCCTTCCGTGATGGATTATCTCGGTTACCGGGGTAAAAAAGCTAAAAATATTGAGCCTGCTATCAGGACAATTAGTGAGAATTTTGATTTGCTTCCATCTACTTTGGAGCTCGCAAACTTAACAACGCCATATGAGAGAGATGACTTTGAATTATTAAACGAAGCAATTCTACCTTTACGTTCTCGTTATGAATATATAATTATTGATTGCCCACCTTCTCTTGGTCTGATTTTGGAAAATGCATTGATCTGCGCTGATTATATTCTTGTCCCGATACAAACGCGGGCGTTTAGTCTGCAAGGGATTAGAGATTTATATGAAACAATTCAGAAAATACAAAGAAAGGCTAACCAGAGATTAAAGTTATTGGGGGCCGTATTAAATCAATACGAAGGACAGAAAGCACTTGCTGGATTGGCAGAAGGAGTGAAAAAATACTTCCCCGTCTTTGAGACAGTTGTTCAAAGGAGAGAGGCAATCCCTCAAGCTCAAGCAAAGATGTCTCTTTTAGCTAAAATTGATTTAGCAACAATGAAAAATTTTAGAGAACTTGCAATAGAGGTTAAAAACAAAATCGATGTCCAAAAAAACTGAGTTCCAAGCTTTAGATTTAATCTCTGCATACTCCGAAAAGAAGAAGAATCCTTCACATTTGGAGTTAAACCAAATTTTCCCAAATCCAACCCAGCCTAGGTTGATAGGGCGAGAAGATACAACTGATTTGTTACCTTCGATGGAAAGATTGGGCCTAATAGAACCAATTCTTGTCAGGAAAGACAAAGGAAAATATCTAATCGTTGCAGGAGAACGTAGGTATCGTGCGGCAATAAAGCTTGGATGGAAAGAAATTCCAGCAATCATCACCGATGCGAATGAAGACGTATGTTATGAGATGTCACTTGCTGAAAACGAAAAGAGAAAAAATTTAAACCCTTGGGAAGTGGGGAAAGCAATACAGTTTCTGCGCAAAGAAAAAAGGAAAACTGCCGAAGAAGTGTCTGAATTGTTGGGTTACAGCGGAAGGTATGTAAAACAACTTAGCAGTATCGCTCGATTGGATCAAAAATCTGTGATGGAACTTATGATTAGTGGGAAGCCACTTTCAGTAAAGAATTTGGAAGAACTGCTAAAACGTAAAGAAAACAGAGGGGGTGAAATGATTTCACCCCGGGCAGGAGCAAGTTCAGGCCGTATTAGTATTAATGTAGGTAAACTTAGCGGTAAGACAAGGGATAACTTTCTAAAAGAATTAAGTTTACTTAAAAAAAAATACGGAATCAACGAATAGAGGAAAAATGAAATCAATTTTAAAGCTTAAAACGATAGATGATATCGAAAGAGAATTATCAATTATAGTTGCTTGTGAAAAAAAGCAGAAGGCTGACATCAGCCTAAGCCAAATCTATGATTTTTTAGCAGAATCGATAGAGTTATCTATTCAAAGAATAGGTTCAACGAACAAAAGAAATACAATCAATAAATTATTGGGTAAGTATAAGTTTGCCAAACTCATATCAAAAGGGAATTATACCAAAGCCAATCAAATTCCAGGGTTCCCACCAAAAGATTTAGGTGATGCGGACTCGGCCTTATTGAGACTAAAAACATCCCTGACCGCATTTAAATTACACTCGGGCCCATTTGCTGAACATTCTGTTTTTGGAGAATTAGATAAAAAACAGTGGGAACGAATTCATGGAATTCTTGCAGTTTTTTTGTTTGGTTATATCCAATTGTTCGGAGACGAAAAATTAAGATTTGCCAAAGACAGAGAACAAAGAAAAGAAAAAACATTTTCTGAGAAAAAACATAATCACCCTCAAAAGAAAAAAGATGATCGTGATTCAAAACCAAATGGTCATAACAATCGGAAATGGAAAAACAAAAAAAAATCTCACCACAAAGGGAATAAAAACCAAGGTGGTACTCGATGAAAATTTGTTTAGTTGCGGGAAGTCACCGAAAGAATTCCCAATCCTTAAAAGTAGGAAAATTTTTAGCTAAGACATTGGAAACAAAAGGAATTGAAACAGTTCTTTTTGATTTGGGCGGGAACCCACTTCCTCTTTGGGAACCTGCGATGTGGGAAAAAGAATCAGAAATTAAAAAGTTTTGGTTAGAGTATAGTAATGGGTTTGGAACTGCGGATGCTTTTGTTTTTCTATCACCTGAATATGCAGGTATGGCGAGTCCTGCGTTAAAAAACTTCTTCCTCTATTTATCTAGTGGGGATCTTTCCCACAAACCTGGATTAATTATAACTGTATCAAGTGGAATGGGAGGAAGTTATCCAAACGCCGAACTTAGAATGTCTAGTTATAAAAACACTCGCATTGTTTATCTTCCTGATCATGCCATTGTTCGTCATGTAGAGTCTGTATTAAATTCAGAAACTCCGGAAGGCAAAGATGATGAATACATTAGGGCTAGATTGAATTACGTTTTAAGTGTACTCGTGGAATATGCAAAGGCGCTTAGTCAGGTACGTCAGAGTGGTGTGATCGACTTAAAAACTTACCCTTTTGGATTATAATAGCGATTAAAATCGGAATTCCGACATTTAAAATTAAAGTTACAATGTATCCCGAAAAGGGCCCACCCAGTGAATAAGGGTCTATACTGTGCATTGTATGGATGACGAAAGGGTGTAATAAAAAGATAAATAAACTTTTGTTGCCTATGTAGCTAATCCAGTTGGACAAAGTTTTGTTAAATTTTGGGATTAGTTCCCAAATGAAGAGAAAGAAAAAAATTGGGTAAACCAAGTGGTGGTTTTTAAAATCTGAATAATAAACCCCACTAAATAAAATTAACAAAAAAAGAAACACCAAAGAGAGAGTCCCCAGAAGAAGCTTTATTTCTCCTTTGGGTTTGGTTTTGTCTTCATATGAGAATCCGATTTGAATTCCCAAAACAAAAAAGAAAATGTAGTTCAAGATTGATATCGCATGGTATTCTTTTGGTAAGATCGTATCAAAAAAGCCTAAGTTAGATAATAGATTCAATATAAAAGATATGAACAATACAAGCTTGGAGATTGATTGGTTAGTAAGAGTTTTTTCTAAAACATAGAAGAGAAGATAAAACTGCAGTAAAAGTGGAACAAAGTAGTAAGGAGCAAATACTTTTCCTAAACAGTAAAATTGTAAAAATTCTAAGATATTATAATTTTGGTATTTAACTAAATAACCTGCAATTGATGCCAATGTATAGGGAAGGAGAAGGTTCTTTCCTTTTGAATTCCAGTAACCACTCTTTTTTCTTAAAAAAATTGCTGATGTTAAGATAAACAATGGAACCGAAAAACGAGATAAATTGGAAAAAAACAAAGTGGCTCTGATGACAACTGCATCATTTGGATGAAAAAACTGAAAGTAAGAATGTATATGAATTAAAACGATTCCTACCATGGCAAAACCACGAAGGAGATCAAAACGACTTTCTCTACCTTCCTTGGTAGTTCGAGGATGTGGAAGAGAATAGGGGATTTTGAAAGCCCAGAGGTACAAAGCAGCAAGTCCCGTTAGTATGATCCCTAGTAATTCCCATTCCATAAATCTTTTCTCCCTTACGGCATTTTCTTTTCAGATTTCCAGGGGGAAAGGAAAATGAATTCAGATTTTAGGCAAAATAGCCAAAAATAGATACAGGAGCTATGAATCAATGAGCAAACTCAACATTCCGCCAAATCAGAGAATCTTCAAAGAAGGGGAACTGAATAATGCGATGTACATCATCCTTCAAGGAAACGTTGAGATTTTTTTTACAGTGAATAATAGCCAAACTCGATTGGCACTCATGAAACCAGGAGATTTTTTTGGTGAAATGGCTTTGTTTAGTTCCAATCCAAGAAGTGCAACGGCAAGAACAATCACGAACTGTGAAGTTGCAGTGATCGAAAGTAAACAGCAACTTGAAAACTTTCTAGTTAAAAATCCTAAGTTTGCTGCAAAAATGGTTTCGATCATGGCAGATAGGCTTGCCCGCACCAATGAATTGCTGATCAGTAGTATGGAAAAATCAGTGGCTAAGAAAATTGAATTTAGTAACGACGTAGGCAAAGAACACCAAATTGGAATTAGTGATGTTCAGGATGTGGAGTGATTATCCGTAGATAGTCGGTAAATTCTTTTTGATTAATGTAATTTCAAGAATAGGAGCATAACTCAGTAAGTTCTTAATGTTTACCATTTGGCCTTCTGCCAAAAGAAACTCAGTTAGAATTTCTAAGGTTTCATCTGGGGGAAGAGTCGAAATACTTGGATATTCAGGATGTCCCACCAGGTTAAATTCAGGTGCAAGTTTAGGATCTAATAATTGTTCGTCTTCTAAGTTAAGTAAATCTTTCCAGTTCATAACTAAATTAAGAGATTTTGGTATTCTTCTCTATGCTCCTCGAATTGGATTTTAAACCTTTCTTGCATGTCGCGAAATTCTTTTTCTGTAGTAATTTCAAAATACTCCAAAACTTCCGGTTCCACCGTGAAGTAATTCCCCTTACCACGACCGATATTCGCCAAAATATCTGCCAGGTAAATGATCTGGCAGAGGATGTTGTTCCTACTTTTGCATTGCCATGGTTTGTGATGGTAACGTATGACATCTAAAATTTCTTCCGGGAAGTTCCATTTTTCTGACATCAAATAACCAATTTCCGAATGTGTCGTTCCTAATGTGTATTCTTCTACCCATTCAGAAATTTCATTATTGTCATCACTTCTTAAGACTCGGATTTGATTCACTTGGCTAAGGTCCAAAGAAAGTAAAACCATCCTTCCCAAGTCATGTAAAAGAGCGGAAATGACGGCAGGTTCCAAAAGTTTTAAATGTTTTTTCCGATCTTCTATCAGGAAACGAGCATACATGGAGGTTTTAAAGGAATGAGTCCATACTAATACTTGTTTCGCATAACGAGAGTTAAGTACTTTTTTCGCACCTAGTGTTAAAAAAATTGATTCCAGGTTTCGAAGGCCAATTCTTTTGACTCCCTCAAGAACTGAAATAATTGGTGTATGAGACCCAAATAACGGGGAGTTGGCGATTTTCAAAATTTCTGCTGTTATGGCAGGATCTTTTTCTACTTGGGCCGAGATCTCATGCCAATCAACGTCTTTTTTCTTTGCGATAAAAATCAATTTCTGAATTTGCGGCGGCAGCGGAGGAAGGCTATTTACCTCGCGGACCAAAAGATTTTTTATATTGGTTTGGCTTTCTTTAGGTATGAGTTGTTTCGGTATTCGTATAATCACTTCCGTAGAATCTTCAGTTGTCACCAATTGAAAGAACTGGTTGGAAATACCAGAGTTTCTAAGTAGGATATGAATTAAAACAATCCCAAGTCCTGAGCTTTCCTCGTTGTCAACAGACTCTCGGTAGGCATCATTTATATTTTTGTATTTTCCAGAAGCTTGGACTCGTTTTAAAATTCTGTTTTTTTCTTCAGGAAGAATTTTGGCATTATTCTTAACTTTGAATTCTATATAATCTTCTTTGAAAATGGTGCTTAAGGTAATTTTGTATTCGGAATGATCCAATGCTAAAAATACTCTTTTTCGATTATGGCCAAATTCGTCCTTATACATAGGAATGCCTCTGGCATAATCTTTTTCATCCCAGAGATTCAAACCCTGTTCCTTAAAAAAGACACGTTTGCCGTTAGCCTTACATCCGTTTACTAGTAGTTCACTCAGGATTGTAAAAAGAATTTCATGTAGGAATTCTAAGGAAATGCTGCGGACCACTCTGCCAATCCATACATCCAATTCCGGGCAGTCGATTTCCGAAAAGTGGACATATTCTTTGGAAATCAGTTTTCCGGAAAGAAAGTCCTCCTGAAAGGTAATGAGTGGGGGAATCGACATGATAAACCTGTTTTGAACCTTGTTTCTCTTTTTGAAAACCGAAAATTTTATTTTGAAATTTGGGTCAGGATTCCGATAATGAAGACTATGGAACTCTTAAAAAAATCCCTTCCAATTGCCCTTGTGTTATTTGTAGCAACTGTGTCTATTTCAGCTCAGGACACAAAATCACAATCTACACCCACTGATGTGAGCCAAGAAAATCACGATGCAAAAGAGGGACAAGATAAGGAGTTGTTCGAATACTATTATAAAACTCGCCCAGAAAATTTACCACCTAATAAAGCAAAATTGGAATATAACTTAATTAAGACGCTAAAAAAAGAAATTATGAGCCGAGATTATTCCAAAGAATCTGCGGAAGCGATTAAAAAAATCGATGCAACCAATATTCAATATGAGAGAGTTTATAGAGAAAGTAAATGGCTTCGTGGATTTATGACGCAGAACACTCATTTGAATTATTCAGAGTTCATGTACATTGTAAAACACGATAAATATATGTGTTTTGTGAATTTTGATGTTAATCCTGAGACTTATTTACAACAATCTCGTCAATCGCATCTGGTTTTTGCTGCGAAGGATAAGTTTGAGATAGTAATCCCAAAACCCTAATAAGGAATGTAACACCAACTAATACGAGTAAATATACAAAACCATATTGAAAGTATCTTTCTAAGTTTTCCAATAGGGGGAGTGGTTCTTCATTCCCCTTAATTCGCGAAATCGCCGTTTGTTTCCCAAAAATTCTGATTTCTTTCTTATAAACCTCGATTGTATCACCTAACCGCAGTCTTTTGTAAATGGAGTAGGGGATCCGTTCAGTGATCTCATATAAAGATCCATTACTAAGTCCGAAAGTATAATGGCATTGGTAAGCAATTGGGAATTGGTTTTTGACCCGAGAAAGTTCCTGGACTATCGCAAAACTCCTGTTTCTTTCCTCGTTTAAGGTTTTTGTTTCTAATTGTAAGTGGGAGTTTTCGAAATGAACAAGAGAATAAAATAAAGCAATAACGGCAAAAGATACGAAAACCGAGTTGGAGATCCAAACGGAAATTCGAGGAGACATCTAGGACTTAGATGGCTCCTCAAAGGACTTTAAAGCTTCTTCCCTGTCAGCATAAAATTGGAAAGCATTGGAAAGACCAAGTAAGTGAAACACTTGTAAGATGGAGCTTGTGACACCGACCAACGCCATCTCTTTATTTCTTTTTTGTAAGTTCATTTTCACATCGAGAATCATACGAATTCCTAAACTGGAAATGTATCGTAGCTCAGAAAAATCTAAAATTAAATGTTTTCTGTCGGTCCCAACCATTTCATCCAAGATTGTTTGTGTGATGCGGTCAAGCGGGCCCGATTCCATACGACCTTTGATTTGGACGATGACGGTTCCATTGATGCGCTTTTGTTCTATTTCGTATGGTAAGTCTTGCATGGATTCCCCTCTCTTTAGCGGAACAATAACAGATAATTTCTCTGGCGATAACCGGATCGTCGCCTTTGCATAAGGTGGAAATGGGTAATGTCTCTCTGTGAGAGAATCAACTGCCAATCCGCCATTCATTTCAGAAATAACTTCCACTTGATCCAAGGCCCTAAAATCTGCCAAGGAAAACTCTGTTTCTCGGGACTTCACTCGGATTTCTCGGGAATAAACATGGAAAAAAGGCTCATGTTTTGAAAATGGTGAGAATTTCTTTGGAAAACAAGAGCTAATCCAACCTGTGGATCCTGCTCCTGTGTAGACAAGCAAACCCGAGCATTTTTGCTCCTCTTTTTGTCCTTGGTAGGAAATCCAAAACCTGGAAGTGAGATCTGGACTATTGTTTCGGATGGAAAGTTCACAGATTGCCGGTACAGTTTTCAGTTTGGTTCCGTTGGGATACAAAATTTCCGTATCTAAAAGAGACCATGACTCAACTTGCGTGTGATGGAAGTTATTTTTGACAGCTGTCATTAATTCTTCGGCAGTAAAACCAAGCAACGCACCCACAGAAGATTGGGGATCGGAGTTACATCCGATTAAATGAGTATTCCCTGCCAAATGGGCCACATAAGTGAAATGATTATCACCCCCATGGGCGACGATCAAATCGTATTTGGTTCCATCTTCTGGATCAAAGTTTTCACGAAATACAAAGTCGGCATTGGGGAAAACATGGGATTTTAAAAAGTTACGGGACTCTAATTGCCTTTCATGTGATTCAAAAGTTCTTTGAAAGACTTCCGGATTTTGACGCGCCACTTCTTTATAGGCCTGGATGGAGCCATAAGTTTCCAAATCTAATTCGTATTTGGTACGTTTGAAGACCACTACGACCTTTTTATACTTGGTGGAAGCCATGAGTTTTGGAAGAAATTCCCATTTTCCTTAGGGAAATAAAGGTTTTTTTAAAAAAACTTCGTTTTTCTTAGGAAATTTGCAGAAAAATTGTATCCAAAATCAATTTAGTCTTGTACCAAATCATGTAGTTTTGTAAATAATGTGTAACCGTTAAATGGTTTAGAGGAAAATCAAAGTATGGCAACAACTCCTACCCCAATGAAGAAGTCCGAAATGCTCAGCGAACTCGCTGAAACAACTGGTATGACCAAAAAGAACGTAGCAGCGTTCCTAGACTCCTTTGTTGAACTTGCTTATAAAGAAACTAAGAAAAACGGCGCATTTGTGATCCCTGGTTTAGGAAAACTTGTTAAACGCAATCGTCCAAAACGTAAAGGCAGAAACCCTGCAACTGGTGAAGCGATTGTAATTCCTGCTAAAACTGTTGTTAAATTCACATTATCTAAGACTTGTAAAGACGCAGTTGTGCCTCCTAAAAAATAAATTAGTTTGTGAACCCAGGTGGACGACCTCCTGGGTATTATATGGATAAAAAACCTTATCCTTTTTTACCTTTCGAAGATTCTCTCGTTGGAGAGAAAATCCTTCTTGTTTGGCAAGAAAGTCATCATTCAGAAAAAAATTTAAAAGAACATTTATTAAAAGCATTGAATCTTACCGAAGATCAGATTGTTTTTACACCAAATGCCATCAAACAAAAGTTAATGGTTTCATATCCTACTGAGATTCGTAACTTCATCGAAGAGAAAAATCCTTCTCAAATCACTGAATTGTTGTTAACAATCGCTAAAGGGAAGTCAAAAGTTTATCCTACACCTGCGCTTGATATCACCTTTGAACTGATAGAATGGATTCTCACAGGATTTGATTTGGATGATGTGCTAGTGGAAACCTTATCCGCATTATTCGGAACAACCCTAACCAATGGATTTGTAGACCAAGTAAGAGCTGAATACATCAAAGAACTTCGAGGATAAAGTTTTTTTTAAAGATCCTTTATTTTGATTGTCAAACATTGAACTTGGTTCAAATTTTGGGCAAATAAGGACTTTGGTTACCAATATGCAAACTCGTGATATTTATAAATGGGGATCTCCCGATGTAGAAGAAAAACTGCCTGAACATACATTAAAATTTTTGGAAGAGCAGTTCCCTGTTGATAAAGAGTTCAAAGCTTCCCTGCCGAAAGGAGAACTTCCCCTTAACCCCTTAAAAAAATCTAAACTTTCGCAAACAACCATCACAAAACTTAAACAGATTGTTGGGAAAGACCATGTTTTGTTAGACGATCCTTCTCGTGCTAGACATTCTATTGGAAAGTTTTATACAGAAATTTATAAAGCAAGATTTGGTGAAGTGACTGATGTAGTTGATGTAGTTGTCTCTCCTAAAAATGAAGCAGAAGTCATTGAGATCATTTCACTCGCCAATGCAGGCAAAATTCCCGTGATTCCTTATGGGGCAGGCTCGACAGTCACAAAAGCATTACAAGCTCCTAAAGGTGGAATCTCTTTAGATTTATCTCGTTTGAATCGTATCATTGAATTTAATGCGATTGATTCGACTGTGACTGTAGAAGCCGGAGTTTATGGTCCTGTTTTAGAAAAACACTTAAATGAACGTGGATATACTTGTGGTCATTTCCCACAATCATTCGAATTCTCTACAGTCGGTGGTTGGATTGCAGCCAAAGGTGCTGGGCAAGCATCCACTGGTTATGGGAAAATCGAAGATATACTTCTTAGTCTAACGGCGATTACTCCATCTGGTAAGTTTGAATCAAAGGCATATCCTGCTGCATCCATTGGTCCAGATTTATTTCGATTGTTTCTTGGAACTGAAGGAAGTTTCGGTGTCATCACAAAAGCAACATTAAAAATTCGCAAATTCCATCCTGAAAATTCTGCAAAAGGTTCCTTCATTTTTAAAAACTTTGAAAAAGCTGTAGAAACAATGCGGGATGTGATGCAAGCAGGTTTTGGAAAACCTCACTTCTTTCGTATCCAAGACCCAGAAGAAACGGATATCTCGTTTCATATGAGTGGCCTTCATGGTGGAAAAGAAGATTATTTTCTTAGATTCATCGGTTACAAACCAATGGAACGGTCTCTTATGCATATCATCATTGATGGTGATCCTTCGTATGCAAAGGAAGTATTAAAAAAGATCAAAAAAATTGCGAAACGGAATGGTGGGTTTTCTACAGGAGAATCTCCGGTAAACAAATGGTTACACCAAAGGTATTCTAGTGCGTATCTTAGAGATTATTTGATGGATGAAGGGATCCGAATTGATACTTTAGAGACAGCGGTTAGTTGGTCAAACTTACATGAGTTATGGGAGAAAACCAGGGCTTATATCAAAAGTTATGAAAACACATCTTGTATGGTGCATATTTCTCATGCCTACGAAAATGGAGCCAACCTGTATTTTATATTTTTAAGTCCTATAAAAGGGAAAAATGAAATTACAGATTTTGTGAAATTTCACAAAGGAATTATCGACAGCATCCATAAACATGGAGGATCACTTTCCCACCATCACGGAATTGGAAGAATGTTATCTCCTTGGATGGAAGGGGAAGTTGGTAAAGAAGGACTTCGAATTTTATCTTCTCTTAAAAAGACTTTTGATCCAAAAGGAATCATGAATCCAGGTGGATTGTTAGGACTTAAATAATGGGTGTTTCTGAAAGGAAAAAACGCGAATTTGCACAAAGAGAAACAGACATTCTCAATTGTGCCATTGAACTCTTTAGAACCAAACATCCATCTTTAGTTAAGATGGATGACATTGCAAAACAATTGGAGATAGGGCGCGGAACCATATATCTCCATTTTAAAAGTAAAGATGACTTGATGGCGCGTATTCAATATGAAGATTATGTTCGTTTGCGTAAACGATTGGAAAAATCTTTAGAGGAACATACTGCAATCGAAATGTCTAGAAAGGCAATCAGGGCATACATTGATCATTGTTTGGGGGATCGTCATATGTATCTTGTTGCCAGACAATGTGGTGTTAATTTAAATATTAACAACGTGTCAGAAGATATGAGCCAACTGCTAACTGAAGAAAGAACCAATCGTTTGACACTTTTAGAAAAAATCTATAAACAAGCAAAACAAGAAAACCTTATCAATACAAGAGGGACTTATCCCAATGTGGCAGTTGCATGGGGGATGATTCGTGGCGCAGTAGAAGTGATTTTGGATGGGCATTTTCAAAATGAAATCAAAAGTGAAAAAGCCTATTTAGAAACGATTGAACATGTATTATTCTATGGACTTTTTTCTGGGAATAAAGGAGAGACTTGATGAGAAAGATGAAAGTGATTTTAAATCCTGTATCTGGCGGAGGTCTCTCTGCGAAAGTCTGGAAAAAAGTAGAACCGGAATTAATTAAAAAAGGAATTCCTTATGAATTCGAAGCCACAACCAAGGAAAGAGCCGCACGTGACATTGCAAAAGATGCCGTCAAACAAGGGTTCCATTGGATTGTAGGGATCGGTGGAGATGGAACCTTTTCGAATGTGATCAATGGACTTTTTGAAAATGGAAAGTTAATTCATAAAAATGTTATTTTTAGTCCTATCCCAGCAGGGCGAGGAAACGATTTTATAAAAACAGTCAAAGTTCCAAAAAATCCCATCAAGGCTTTGGAACAAATCCTTGTCGGAAAGGAAAGGATCATTGATTTGATTGCAGTCACTTATACGAAAGCCGACAAAACAAAGGGAAATTACCTATGTTTGAATTTGGCTGATTTCGGAATGGGTGGTGAGGTGGTTTATAAGGTCAATCGGTCAAAATTGGCACATATCATCGGAGGAAAGGGAGTATTTTTATTATATTCGATTCTTGGTTTATTCACCTATACGAACAAAAAGATCACTCTGACACTTTCCAAATTTGAAAAAATCACAAACAAATGTAGATTGATTGTCTGTGCTAACGGAGAGTATGCGGGCGGTGGAATGTGGTTCGCTCCAAAAGCAAAACTCGATGACGGCAAAATGGATTTACTTGCCATTCAAGATGTGACGGTGATGGAGACCCTTCGAAAATTTGGTTATTTATACCGAGGAAAATTGTCTGAAGATTCGAAAGTCATTTCCAAACAAATCACAGAACTAACTGCTGAGTCTGACGAAGATGTTTTTATCGATGTAGATGGCGAAAATATGGGACAACTTCCCGCTCATTTCAAAATTTTGCCAAACGTACTTCCAATCAAATGTTAAACCCATGAAACAAATTACAAAAAAAGAAAACAGCAGACTTGGTCATCTAAAATCGGAATATGATATTATCATTGTCGGTGGAGGGATCACCGGTGCAAATGTTCTCTGGGATGCAACCCTTCGTGGTTATAATTGCCTTCTAGTAGAAAAAAATGATTATGCTTCTGGCACAAGCCAAGCAACTTCGAAACTCATTCATGGTGGACTTAGATATTTAAAAAATCTTGAGTTTGGACTTGTACGTGAGTCACTTTCGGAAAGAAGGTATCTTGCCAAAATTTCTCCTCATGCCGTGCGGCCAATGGGGTTTATCATCCCGATTCGTTCCTGGTTCCAACGTATCCAATTATTTCTGGGGATGGAACTATACAATGCTCTTTCCTTTGATCGAAATCAGGAGATTGATGCAGATGTACAACTTCCTAGATACAGATGGAATTCGTTAGGAGAAACTATATATAAAGTATTAGGACTGGATCGAAAGTCTTTGAAGGGGAGTTTTCAATACTATGATTATGCAAATCCCAATCCAGAAAAACATACAACGGAATTTATTTTATCTGCGAAAGAAAAGGGGGCTCATGCCTTCAATTATCTTTCTGTCACAACGTTAAGAAAACAAAATAGCGGTGGTTATACGGTTGGTCTCACGGATACACTAACCGGTAAAAAGGTACTTGTTTCAAGTAAGGTAGTTGTGAATTCAGCCGGACCTTGGGCGGATGTGATTGAATCTATGACGGGTGTTACTGCAGAGAAAAAACTGGTCCGCTCCAAAGGAATTCATGCAGTGGTTCGTAATATATGTGGAAATGAATGTGTTGTTCTGTCCAAAAGAGATGGCTCTCATCTTTTTGTCATTCCTTGGCGTGGAAAAACCATTGTTGGAACGACCGATACTGCGTATGACGATGATCCAGATGCTTTTAAAGTCAAACAGTCGGAACTTGTGGATTTATTAGATGAGGTAAATTATAGTTTTGGATTTGCGAAACTCACTTTAAAAGATGTGGATTATTATTACGGTGGCCTTCGTCCACTGGTAGAAGACCCAGGCAGTACGGAAGGAACTTATTCTGCTTCTAGGAAATCGGAAATTTTTCATTATGAAAACGAAGGATTCCCCGGATTCTTTTCTGCGTTAGGTGGGAAGTACACAACAAGCCGTGCCGTTGCAGAAAATTTAGTAAATGCAATTGACAATTATACAAAGGGGCAAGAGTCCCCTTGTGCCACAAAATTCACTCCATTACTTGGGGGAAGATACCAAAGTCTAAAGGAACTTGTAAACGAATTACAGTTTAAATATCCAAAAACCGAAGGTGCGAAGTTAGAGACCTTGGCCAGACGTTATGGTAGTGTTACCTGGAAGATTTTATCTTTAGAAGGAAAAGATACGTATCGGATCCCGAATGGTGAGATCTATTATGAAGAAGAAGTGGAATATATGGTCACCCATGAAGATATTTTCCATTTAACAGATTTTTATTTTAGACGTTCTGGGGTTGGTACTGTTGGCACTCTCGATCCAGTAGAGAAAACTCGTTTGAACAAAAAGATTGCAAAAATTCTTGGTTGGAATGCAGACCGATTGAAAGAAGAAGAGAAGTTAGTTGATGAAAGGTATAAATGGTTTGTTGACTAATGGCTCGGATCTCAATTGATATTCCAGAAAAACAAATTTATTCTACAGACATAAGCGTTCGGATTTCTGATATCAACTTTGCGGGGCACTTAGCTCATGATGCTATTTTGACCTTAACCCATGAATGCCGAGCTCGGTTTTTCCATTCACATGGATGGACAGAAATCAATGTGGAAGGGAAGGGAATTGTGGTATCTGATGTTGCGATTGTTTATAAATCAGAGGCTTTTTTTCCAGATGATTTGATGATGCAACTTTTTGTGGACAACGTGTCCAAAAAATCTTTGGAGATGGTTTATGTGATTACCCATAAAAATGGGGGAAAAGAAATCGCTCGGGCAAAAACAGCCATCGTATTTTTCGATTATGCGGAAAGAAAACCATGCCCGATCCCTGATGTTTTTTTAAAGGTCCTTATTTGATTTTTGATTGAATGAAAGAAACGATTTTACGTTCTTCTTCTTCATACTTGAGTTTATGAATGCCACCAAGCGGATTTCGTTTGATTGCCTGGTTCCATTTGGAAGATTCTAATTCTTCCCAGATAGAAATTCCCCATCTTCCATATTCATTCCGAATCCACTGTGTAAGTTGGGTCAGTGTTTCTGAATTTTTGTCTTTTCGTTTTTGGTATTGCAGGATGTATAACAATAGTTCTTCGATACCCTTTCGTTTGGTGACTGATGTTTTGAATATCGGTGGTAGCGACTGATTCGGCAATATGTCTTTGATGAATTCCAAAGTGGATTCTAACATATAATAACTAGAGTTTGCCAGAGACTCCTCATCACATTTGTTGATGATAAAAGCTTCTGGGACTTCCATAATACCCGATTTCATAAATTGCACTTGGTCACCACCCAATGGTTGCATCACAAGAAAGGATAAATCGGAAATAAGAGAAACTGAAATTTCGTTTTGGCCAATACCCACAGTTTCCACAAATACATAATCAAAAACTCGTCGTAAGAATCGGATCACATGATAGGTATAGGGATTCAGTCCTCCCAGTTCCAATTGGGAAGGTTGGGATCTAAAGTAAATTCGTGTATCCCTTCGGGGTAGAGTCACTCTTGTTCGATCACCAAGGATGGAACCTCCACTTAGATTGGAAGAAGGGTCAATGGCAACAATGGCCATTTTTTTGTCTGGGGCAAAATCTAAAAAAAGTTTGCATAACTCACCGAGTAACGAAGATTTGCCGGCGCCTGGTGTTCCAGTAAATCCAATGGTGAGTCCTTCTTTAATGTCTGGGTTTTGTCGGATTAGTTCTTGGAATAAGGACTCGCGAAATTCTAGATTTTTTTCTGTTTCAATCTTCGAAATGATTTTAGCAATCGGATATTTTTCACCAAGTAGTGCGTCAGAAACCAATTGTGATAATGATTCTTTAGTATCAATCAAGGGATGTTGCCATTCATAAGAAATAAATTAAAGAAGGAGACTTCCATTGTAATCCAAAGATTGGAGGATTCACAATGGAAGCTTAAAAAAATAGACTCTTTGTTTTAAACGAGAGCCGGTTCTGCTGCGACGATGTCGATGATCTTTTCCATAATCGACATGAGATCATAGTCTTTTGGAGTGAAGATTTCTCGAATCCCCATTTTTTTGAGTTCATCAAAATCGGATTCAGGAATGATTCCACCAATCACAACAGGGATTTTTGCCTTGTAGTGGGTAAGTTCATCAAACAACTGTTTTACGATTTCTTTGTGAGAACCAGAAAGAATGGATAGTCCAATCACATTTGCGTTTTCTTCCACTGCAGATTGTACGATTTCTTCTGGGGAGAGTCGAATCCCTGAATAAATCACATCAAAACCACTGTGTTTTGCAGAAACGGCAATCATCTCAGCACCATTGGAGTGACCATCAAGTCCTGGTTTTCCTACGACAATTTTAGGTCTATGTCCATTTGCCTTTGTGAATGCCTCTACTTTCCCGCGAACTGTAGAAACCTTATCGTCCGACAAAAAGAGTTTTTGTCCATCGACACCTGTTGGTGGGTTGTATTCTCCATACACTTCACGAAGTGCATCTGCCCATTCTCCTGTGGTGACTAGTGCTTTGGCACAAGCAATAGAGAATGGCATTAGGTTTTTTCCATCTTTTGCAGCTTGTTTTAAGTCTTCTAAAGATTTTTTAGCAAGATCGGCATTACGACGAGATTTTGCCTCTCCAAGAACGTTTAATGTTTGTTCTGCGGATTTTGGGTCTACTTTAAAAATACCACCATCGGAGTCAGTCATCAGTGGAGACTTAATTCCATCGGTCCATTTGTTTTTACCAACGATTACAAGTTCATTGGAGTTGATTTTTGAAAGTCTTTCTGTTTGTGATTTCACAAGTTGAGACTTCATATAACCATTTTCAATCGCAACGAGAGCCCCACCCATATCGACAATCTTTTGAATTTCAAGTTTTGCTTCTTCTTTCAAAGCTTTCACTTTGGATTCAATGACTTTGGATCCTTCGAATATGTCTGGGTATTCGAGAAGGTCTGTTTCATACGCAAGGACTTGTTGTAATCGGAGTGACCATTGTTGGTCCCAAGGTCTTGGTAAGGATAATGCTTCGTTCCAAGCAGGAAGTTGGAGGGCACGACATCTTGCATTTCTGGAAAGTGTCACACCAAGAGATTCAATGAGAATCCTCCAGGCGTTGTTTTCTGGTTGTTCTTCTGTGAGTCCAAGAGAGTTTACCTGCACTCCATATCGGAATACTCGGTACTTGGCAGTTTTTACTTTGTAACGTTCTGTAGTGATCTCTTGCCACATTTCAGTGAAGGCGCGCATTTTGCACATTTCTTCTACAAAACGAATTCCAGCGTTTACAAAGAATGAAATTCGACCCACACACTGCTCAAATTCGTCATCAGAAAAACAATTTCTTTCTTTGATGGCATCTAACACAGCAATGGCTGTTGCGAGAGCAAAGGAAAGTTCCTGAACGGGAGTAGCCCCTGCTTCTTGTAAGTGATAAGAACAAATGTTAGATGGATTCCATTTTGGAATATTGTGTAAACAATACTCATACATATCCACGATGATTTTCATGGAATCTTTTGGAGGATAAATGTAGGTTCCACGTGCTAAGTATTCTTTGATGAGATCGTTCTGAGTGGTTCCGTTTAGTTTTTCCAAAGGAACTCCACGTTCTTCCGCAAGGGCTACATATAGCGAAAGTAACCACATGGAGGTTCCATTGATGGTCATGGAAGTGTTCATCTCTTCGATCGGGATTTGGTCGAATAAAATGCGAAAGTCTTCGAGTGAGTTGATGGGAACTCCCACCTTTCCGATTTCTGGGCGTGATACCTCGTGGTCGGAACTATAACCACACTGTGTGGGGAGATCAAATGCAATGGAAAGCCCTGTTTGGCCTTTAGAGAGGTTCTTTCTGTACAACTCATTGGAGGCTTTTGCATTGGTATGCCCAGCATAGGTCCTAAAAATCCACGGTTTGTCAGGTTTTCCCTGCCCATTCTCGTCCACGAGAAGGTATTCTTTTTTTTCGGCGGACATTCTTTGCCTCGTTTTATAAATTCTATGTATAATTGAAAATCTTCTGGAATATTTTCACCTAAAAATTTATACAGGACTAGGCAAATTGAGCCTTTTCCAAGATGCGAGACCCAAAACCTTTTTCACCACTTCCTTTCCTTTTTAGCATCTTACTCTTAAGTTTGGGCCTTGCTCTGTTCTCTTATTTTAGACCTTTCCCTACAACAGAAACCGAATGGGAGTTTTTGGCCAATATTAAGGCCGCTGTGGAAGAGGGGGGACTTATTTCTTCTCGGGAGCCGCTGGCCATCTGGTTTGTTGTGGCTTGGAAAAAACTCTTTGGGATGAATTATATTCCATCCTTTCTTGTGTTAGCTGGTCTTTTTTACAGTCTTTTCCTTCATTTGTTTATGTTACTGCTTCGTTCAACAGAGTGGAAACGTAATCACTACCTTTTGGTGTATCTTGCTGCCTTTTTGCCGTTTTCGTATGGATTTCCCACTTCCTATTTTACGGAAACACTTTGTCTTGTGTTTCTACTTTTGGTATTTTTAACATTTCGATTGGAAAAGATGACAGACCTTCTTGTTTTTCCTACGTTTACAGCGCTTGCATTCTTTTCTAGTTTCATTATGTTTTATTTGGGTTTTACCTTCTTTGTGGTTTTTACAGGAATTCGTGGATCAAGGAAAGCCGCTCAAAAAACATCTGTGTTTTATAAAAAGAAAAATGTTCCATTTTTGTTTTTACTTGGGTATCTTGGCTTTTTTATTCTTTCCCTCATTTACTTTTCGTACGCAGATTTTTTTGGACCAAACTCCATTAGTTTTTTATTCAAAACTTGGTACACATCTGCTTTGTTAATCCTCTTACCACTGGTTGTGCTTGGGATTGGACATGTTTTATTAAAAACAGAAAAAGAATTAAATACCGTCACGGCTTCCATTGTGATCGTTGTCTCCATTGCCGTTTCCATTTATTTTATATTCAAAAATCTAAATGCTTCTGAGAAAGAACCTTGGGAACTCCAATCTAAAAATTTGACCAAAGCCTTTGGACAAGCTCTTATTTTAAAATCAGATCCCATCTACTTACCAAAAGAATTTTCTTTTGCCTTTTATTTTCAGACGGGAACCAAAACCAAATATATGCGAGAAGAAACGGTAACTGATAAATCGTTTTTGTATGTAGATGGGATTTGGAACCAAGATATTCAATTGGTTCAGAAATCTGGACTCTTTCGAAGAAGCCAAAGAGCATTTGCGATCGTACCCATCAGTGAAGATGATGTTCTCATCCAAAGAGCCACAGCCGAAAAAATTAAAAATGAAAAAAGTTTGAACTTTATTGTGAAAAAAGTGGACGAAGCATGGTCGATCACTCCCACAAAACGTCCGTTTGATCTTTATACTGCCGGATTACAGAAAAAATTTGGGTATTTAACTTTCTATTAAAACAGATTACGAACTAAAGTCTTTGTAGTATCGTTTGACTTTGTTCACGTAATTTTGTGTTTCTTCGTAAGGAGGAATGCCTTTGTAACGTTTCACTGCTCCAGGGCCTGCATTATAAGCTGCGATTGCTTTTTCTGGGTCTTTAAATTCTTTCATTAGCCCCTTTAAAAATTTTACTCCGCCACCAATATTCTCCTCCGGGTCAAAAGGATCATTCACTCCGAGTGATCCTGCTGTTTCTGGCATGAGTTGCATAAGACCCATGGCTCCTTTCGGAGATACAGCATTTGGTTTGAATCCAGATTCCGCTTTGACCATCGCCTTAACTAAGTTAGGGTCCATTCCCTGGGCTTTCGCAATGGATTCAATCGTTCCCAAAATATCGGTTGGTTTGTTTTTTGTATCGGCTTGGAAGGAAACCGGAATTTTGGATCCAATTTCTTCGGGGAAGGGAAGGGAAATCCCTTCTCCATTTAGGTTCGAAGTTTGAACAGGTAACGAATCCTGGGCTTTCGAGCGGTTCCATTCCCTTTCTAAAACATCGGGAAAGGAAACAAGAGATTTGGGATTTTCTGAAAGTTTGGAAAGGGATTCCATCCGGTTCAAAACAGAAGATACAGAAGGGATGTCCGTTAGTCTCACATACTAAGGATCGACCTTATTTGGAAAAACTGAAGAAAAAAATATGTCTCATTAGCCCACTGCCGGGTTGATGGACTGCAAATCCTTCAGGGAAAGTGGTTTCACTAAATATCCTTTTACATTTTTGAATTCTTCTGATCTGGCTTTGTCAGTTGGGTCAATGGAGGAGGTTAAAATGTAGATTGGAAGTTTGGCGTATTTGGGGTGTTTGCTGATGGCTCGTAAAAATTCCCATCCATCCATAATGGGCATGTTCAAATCTAAAAATAACATATCAGGATCGGCCGAACCAGCAAGCAGGGCATTCAACGCTTCCTCTCCGTTTTGAAAGCCATGGATTTCGTCTGCAAAAGAGAACTTTTCCATCAAAGTTTTGATGAGAAATGTTGTAATCACATCATCTTCAACTAGGTATACCATACTTAATTGTTTCATAAATTACGGATAGATCCGAGCGTATTTTTCTAAAAATTTGAAAAGAAAGCAACAAATAAACGATCCCTAAAGTGTATGGGGTGAGGTGAGAATTTCGGGTCGAAGGATCTCTTTCAGTTTTTTTTCTTCTAACAAACCAAGTTCCAAAACAATGGATTCGACAGGTCGATTTTCTAAGAGTGCTTTTTTCGCAACAAGGGTAGCATTTTCATACCCAATGTATGGATTCAAAGCGGTTGCAAGGCCTGCAGAAGTTTTGGCTCGGGATTCAAGTAATTCTCGGTTTGCTGTGATTCCCACGATGCAGTTGAGTTCTAAAGTTTTACAACCAGCTGTTAGATGTTCAATACTTTTAAATAAACTATGGGCAATGATTGGTTCAAAAGCATTCAGTTGCAATTGGCCTGCCTCAGCTGCCAATGTAATCGTGATATCGTTTCCAATGACTTCAAAAGCAATTTGATTGACCACTTCTGGAATGATTGGATTTACTTTTCCTGGCATAATGGAAGAACCTGCGGCTTTGGCTGGCAAATTAATTTCGTTAAATCCACCTTGCGGGCCACTGGAAAGTAAACGTAGGTCATTACATATTTTGGATAACTTAGTCGCAATTCGTTTGAGTACACCAGATAACTGAACAAAGGCGCCTGTGTCCTGTGTGGCTTCAATTAAGTTTGGAGCTGCAATCAAACTCAGGCCAGTTTCATTTGATAAAATATCTGTGACAATCTGCGAATAACGAATGTCAGTGTTGATTCCTGTCCCAATCGCTGTAGCACCTAAATTGATTTCTCCAATGAGGGATGTGGCTTCCTTCAATCGACTTATATCTTCACCTAACATAACATCGTAAGTGGAAAACTCTTGGCCGAGTGTCATGGGGACGGCATCTTGTAATTGAGTTCTCCCTATTTTTAATATATCTTTGAATTCTTCTGATTTTCTGCGAAAAGCCAATTGGAGTTCTTCCATCGCCGCAAGTAAACCTTTCATGGCAAATACCGCTGCTACTTTGATTGAAGTAGGGTATACGTCGTTTGTACTTTGTGACATATTGACTTCATTTAATGGATGCAAATGAGAATAGTCTCCCTTGGCGAAACCTGCCATCTCGAGTGCAATGTTTGTGATCACTTCATTGGCATTCATATTGGTGGAAGTTCCGGCCCCACCTTGGATGACATCGACAACGAATTCCGAATGGAATTCTCCATTGAGGATTCGGTCGCAGGCAGTTGTGATCATTTGGGTAGTTTCGTTTGTGAGTTGTCCCAACTCTTGGTTTGCTTTGGCAGAAGCTTTTTTGATATAAGCGAGGGCACGGACCAGGTCAGGATACGTTCCGATGGTTTTCCCAGTGATGGGATAATTTTCCAAAGCCCGTAGGGTATGGATTCCCCAATAAACATCAGCGGGGAGATCTCGTTCCCCCAAAAGGTCGTGTTCTCTGCGTGTTGGTTTTGTCATAAGTTTATAAATTCTCTTGGATAGGACGAAAGATACTCGACCAAATCCAAATGGGAAGAAGATTTATGTAGGCAATGTATAAAATCAGATTTTCTTTCTTTCTCCTTAGTTTTCTTTTTTGTTTTTCAACGTTAATCGGAAAGGAAAAACAAACTTCTACAGTTCCCTGTAAACAAAAGGAGGAAACTGTAAAAACGATTTTTCAACTTTTGCCAGAATCAGAAAGATCTTGTATGGACATTGCCAAACTGGTTTTGACAGAAGAAGACGAAGAGGGGGAGAAATTAGATAAGGAGTATGCAGAACTTTTTCTAAAAGTATGTGAACTCAAACGGAAAAAACTTTCCTTGGAAGAAATTCGGGAGAATTTGGGGATTACAAAACAGTGCAACATGGCGGTAAATCTCTCGAAAAAGAATTGATTCTTGAAGCGAATGGTATATTTTTTTCGCAAGATTTATGCTAAAATACCATTCCGTCCTTTTATTTTTTCTGATCCCTTCCGTCCTTTTGCCTTGTGATCCTTTTACGGCAAAAACTCTAACACCTATCGACCATTCGGCGAAAGATAAAAGTTTTAGCGAATTCAAAACAAAATTTCAAAAGATTCTAAAATCTAAAGATCGAAAAGCCTTGGAAGAGGTAATTGATAAAGAAATTCATTTTTCCTTCGGTGGAGAAACTGGGAAAAAGGATTTTTTGAAATCATTCCAACTAACAGAAAAACCATCCTCTTCCAATTTTTGGGAATTGATGGAAGAAACAATCAAGTTAGGGTTTCGTCAAAACAAAGAAGGTCAAATGGTGGCTCCCTACTTTTTTGAAACCTTCCCAGGAGACTATGATCCATTCACTCATTACTTGGTCATCGGCAAAAATGTAAATGTTAGAGAAGATGCTTCAAAAGAATCAAAGTCGATCACACAGTTAAGTTACCAAATTGTAAGAGCAGAAGCTGATGATTTAGATGGACGAAGACTAGAAAAGGAAAGTAATTGTAATTGGAAAAAGATTTGTACACCCCAAGGAAAACCTGGTTATGTATGTGACAGGTTTTTACGTAGTCCTCTTGACTACAGGGCTTTCTTTGAAAAAAAGAAAAACAATTGGTATCTTACCGTCTTCATTGTAGGCGATTGACCACGGTTAAATAAAAGTATTGTATAGATTTTTCTTGAAACGTAACTAAGGCAGGTTTATATATGGTGAAACCATTGTTCAAGGAAACATTTATGTTAAAAAAATTACTCTTTGTTGCTTTAGCGTTTTCGCTAACCAACTGCTTGGTATTAAACCCTGTTGGTGCAACCCTCGACCGAGAAAAAGGTTCTGAAGCGGCTTCCCGAATTACAGATGCTGCCATCCAAACAGATCTAGTTCGATCAGTGATTATCAGTGGTAGTCTGAATATCAGCATATTGAGTTTGGTTGCAGCTGATGTTGCAAAGATAGAATCCGATAAATACTATGTTAAATCTGATGTAGACCAGTGTATTAATGACATCCAAGGTTTTAAAGGTGTGGCTCTTGGATCTTTAGTTGCCAATATCATTTCTTGCCAAGACTTGAAAACTGATGGATACTTAACGGGAGATCCGTTCCCAAGTTTCTAATTTAAAAAACAAATTCCCTGCCTCTTTTTTCTTGAGGTAGGGAACTCTCCCTCCCTCTTTCGGGTCATATTCACCAAACAAACAAGGAAGGTTTTATGATCTCTCTGAAAAAAACATTCAAAATTGTCGCAACAATTGGTCTTGCATCGGTGATGGCATTTGCTTTTGGAAATTGCCGCGGACATAAAGATTTCGAAAAAAGAATCGAATGGGTGGCGTCCAAACTCACATCTAAACTCGATTTAGATGAAGCACAAAAAGCAAAACTGGAAACCATCAAAGCCGAACTCATTGCCAAACATAAGGAAATGAAACCGAAACATGAATCTTGGGCCAAAGAAATGGCAACTCAAATTCGTGCAGAAAAAATCGATACCAAGTTGTTGGATAAAATGAGTATTGAACGAGAAACGCGCCACCAAGAAATGCGTAAGTTTTTCCAATCAAAACTTGTGGAATTCCATGCTGTATTAAAACCAGAACAAAGGGAAAAGTTTGCTGATTTAGTGGAACGTTTTGCGAGTCGACACCAACCACCGGAAGAATAAACAATGCCTGAGTTTGACTTCGAAACAGTAGTCAAAGAAACCAAATTTTTGGTTTTGAAAACGGTCGGTGATACCCTCATCGACCGTTTTGATGATGCAACGGAAGATGTAGTGCAGGAAGTATATTTTCGTGTGTTTAAATCATTAGAGAAGGGTGGGTTTGATGGAAGGTCAAAAATTTCTACTTGGATTTATACCATCGCTCGAAACGAAGCCCTTCGTATGAATGAAAAACGGTTGCGAGAGGAAGAGAAAGCAAAACGATACTTAGTGAAGAATAAAGTCCAATTATCGGGTGTGAGAGAAGAAGCTTCTTTCGAAAAAGAAGAATGGGTTGAGTCCATGCTTCTGCAAATCCCCGAAATCTATCGGCAAACCTTACGTCTTTATTTGGCTGGTAACACGATGGATGAAATTGCTAAAGAACTTGAGGTTCAGCAAGGAACAGTTAAATCGCGATTGTTCCGAACCAAAGAATGGATACGAAAACATATACCAGGAGGAAGAAATGAATTCCAAGAATCCTAAAAAATGGGAACAACTTTTAAATGATTCTGATTTCGAATTGCGTCTTGTTCGGAAAACCAAATCCAGAATCCAAACAGAAAGGACAAAGCGGAAAGTCTATGTCACCTTAGTTGCTTCGACTCTACTCTTTTCCCTAATTTTTTTCAATGAGTTCATCCTTGAACCCAATGAACTATCAACTAATGTCCATTACCTGGTGGATGAACTGAGTTCAGAATCAATTGTTAGTTTGAGTATGGATTGACATTTATCAATGAGAAAAGCAAGGAACTTGTGCAGGAGGTTTTTGTAAAAAGAGTGTGATTTTATTTTCCTTTGCGTCATAATAAAGTAAGGGAAGTGAAAAATATGAACGCCTGCATCCTATACCTCAACAAAAAACGAATTGAGATGATTAAGTTTGAATCAGATCAAATGCGATCTAGAACTTGGGAAAAATCGAAAGAAACGGATGTCTGGGATTTTGAAGACATCACCAATACTTTACAATCACCTAACGAAGTGATTTTGGTGGGTGAGTCTGAATTGAACACACAATATCGACGTTGGTTAGTCAATCATGACAGAAATTTAGCCAAAAAACTCATAGCCGTGATCGGGAATAACAGTGAAAATAATATCAATCAAGACCTAGTCAGCCATTTTAAAGAAAAATACTTTCGAGGAAGAGGGTTTTAAGTTTCAAAATAACTCTGGTTTTATATGAATCAAACACCTGTTTGATGGAAAAACAGACATGAAAAGAGAGTTATAAAAGATGGTCGCAGGATTCTCCGTGGGTATGGAAAAAAAGACGGTAGAGTAAAAAACTGAGAGAAGTTAAAATCACAATTGTTCCAAAGGCGGGGATCCATTTTGTTGGGATTTTGTCTCTCCATTTCCTCACAATCCATCCAAGCCCCGTGAGTGCAGGAACAGTTCCTAAATAAAAGAAAAACATCACAAGTCCACCGTTTAACAAGGTACCAGTGGCGAAGGAAGCCGCATATGCTGGATACAATACCCCGCAAGGGAGTAGGGCACTCACCATCCCAATTCCAAACCCAAGACCATTTTTACTAAAACGAGAACGGATCTTTTCTAAAAATTTACGAATCCCTTGTGGTAAAGAACCAAAGGAGGAAGTTGATTTTGTAGAATAAATGCGGATGGCAAAGACAACTAAAAATAAAAACGTAAGAACACCAGCCACACCTTGAACGGCACTTAATTCTCCTAATGCATTGGCACCTTTACCAAGAAACCCCAACACCATACCGAGAAAGGTATAGGATATGAGTCTTCCTAAGTGATAGAGATAAATGGGGATCTGTTTTCCTTTTTCTGTTTGTAATAGTGAGACAAAGGGGCCACACATGACAAGACAATGAAAGCTACTAACAAATCCATACAAGATGATGGAACCAAAAAAGCTAAGATTTGCTAGTTGGTCCATCAGGTGAATTTGATTTAGATTGGTTCTCTTGGGGGTATTCTTCCTCGAAGAACATTCTATATTTAGGTGATTCGATATCTTCAAACTGACCTTTTTTGAAGGCAGTGATAAAGATATAAAGAAAGAAGGCGGCAATACACATTGCCATAGGTATTGTTAAGTAGAGGGCTTCCATTGGGGGATCCTAAATCTAATGGAAAGAGAATTGAGAAGGACTGTCAAGCTAGAACAGGCCATAAACACGGCACAGATTACAGGCAACATGAGTCCAAACATCGCAAGGGGCAACATAATCGAATTATAACAAAAGGAAATGATGATGTTTTGTAAGATCACCTCTCTTGTTTTTTTAGCAGAGAGTAAGGAATGGACTAGGCCATTTAAATTTCCAGAAGTCAAAACCACGTCTGATTTTTCTAAAGAAAGATCTTCTGCTTCCGTATGAGAGATGGATACATTGGCCTGTGCCAAAGACAAACTATCGTTGATCCCATCTCCTACCATAATGACAACATTTCCTTCCTTTTGGGCACTGCTAACGAGATTGGATTTGTCTTCCGGAGAAAGATCAGAAACGTACTTTTCAATTCCGAGGGAGTCGGCAATAAACTTCACTGCTGCAAATCGATCTCCCGAAAGGATCGAAATATTGGGAACAAAATGTTTGAGAAGAGAAACAAAGGAACGGGCCCCTGGACGAATTTCATCGGCGAGTAAAAAACTTCCCAGATACATTCCATTCACAGCAAGTAAAATCATAGACCCTTCCCCTTCTGGTAAATTTTCCATCGGGATCTTCTCACTATCGAGTAGGGTTTTATTTCCGATGAGAACCAAAAGTTTATTAGAATTCACTTCTAACTCGGCTTTGACTCCTCTTCCTGGAATATTTTCTAAATTGGATAATATAATGGACTCGGCCCGTTTGGTAACAGAACTAAATGGTTGCAAATACTTCACAAGAGATTTTGCTAAAGGATGATTGACTTCTTTTTCAATTCGATAAACAAGCGGTAGGTGGTCATCTTTGACTGAAACTTGTCTCACTAAAAATTTTCCTTCCGTGAGTGTACCCGTTTTATCTAAAAAGATGGTATTTGCTTTTGCGAGGGCTTCTACAACCGAAGGGTTTTTTAAGAGTACACCTTTGTCTGCATTGAGGATATGGTTGGTGACAAGAGCTGTTGGAACAGATATCCCAAGTGCACAAGGGCAAGCTACAATGAGAACAGAAATAGTTGTGACAAGGCTTTGTTCTAAATTCCCGCCGGATACATAATACCAGGCAAAAAAACAAAGAAAGGCCAATGCAAAAACCACTGAGATAAAGTAAGATGCAATTCGTTCAGTAAGGATTTGTAATTTTGGTTTGAGGTGTAAGGCTTCCTCTAGTCTTAGTTTAAGAGAAGAAAGTGTTGATGCATGGTAGTCGGAACCAGCAACAATGAGAGCTGGATTGTCCATCGCAAGGGAACCTGCAAGAATCGTATCTCCTTTCTTTTTTCGAATGGGTAAAGATTCTCCCGTTAGAAACGATTCATCCACATAGGTATGTTCGGATAGAAGAATGGCATCCACTGGAATTCGTTTTCCTGGTGCGACACGAATGGTATCGCCAATTTTAATTTCCGAACTGGGGATGGTTTCTTCGCCAGCTTCGGTCACTCGCACTGATGTTTCGGGCAGTTTACAAAGGATGGACTCCAATTTGTCAGAAGCAAAAACTCTCGCCTTTTCTTCGAAGTACTTCCCAATCAAAATAAAGAAGTAAATCATTGCGACTGAATCAAAATAAACTTCTCCCACATCAGTGAGCGTTACATAAACGGAATAGAAGTATGCCATAGAGATGCCTAAAAACAATAGGAAATCCATTGAAAGGGTTCTTCGTTTGATGCTTGTTAGGAACCCAGACATAAAAGGGTATCCCGAATAGAGATAAGCGGGAGTGGCAAACACCCAGGATGCATAATGGAAGAGGCGTTTGATGTCCAAATCGATCCCAGTGAAATAACCGGAATATAAAGCCACACTTAGGATCATGATATTTCCAAAACAAAATCCAGCCACACCAATGCGCAGGAGTAAGGTCTTTAGTTGTTTTGTTTTTTCTACAATGCCTTCTGTGGGCGAAAAAAGAACTGGTTTATAACCGATGGCTCGGATCAGAGATAAAATGCGAGAGATTTTGATTTTGGAACGATCAAACCGGACCCGAGCTCTCCCGGATGCAAAATTAATTTGAGCGGAGATAATTCCTTCTTCTTCGTTTAAAACTTTTTCATTGATCCAAACACAAGCGGAACAATGAATGTTTGTGATTTGGATGGAAACTTCAGAAAAATCTCCTGACTTACGAACAAACTTTTCATATACGAGTTCGTTCTCTATGTCAGCATCCGAGTCCTCGATCCTAACTGGATCAAGTTTTGTATTTCCTTTTAAATTGTAATAATAACTTCCACCAAGAGAGTTGATGATGGAATAAACCGTTTCACATCCTTCGCAACAAAAAACCTTCGTATCATTTCCAACCTTTGCTTCGATCCGGACCAGTCGGATCTGATTTCCGCAGTGGTCACATTCTGTTTTTGTTACGTCGGAAATGGTTTCGTTCATTTAACAGAAATTTTTCCTTCTCTTTCAAAGGACTTGCCACCTATATCAGCAACAAGTCGTAAATTCCAAGTTCCTTTGTCTAGGAGTGGGATTTTCCCAACAAATCCATTGGCTGTTGATTTTAGTTGGAATTGTGCTGTATTTTTAGTAGTGGCATTTCTTTCCAAAAAAACTGTCATCGATTTTGCGCTTTGATTTGTGAGTGTTCCGTTTTTTTCCAATTGGACCGAAATTTCTGATTCACCCATTGGGAGGAGGGTTTGGCTGTCCCAATTGGTTTTGATCAGGTAACCTTGTTTCAAAAGTTCTTTTTGGTTCTCTATGGCTTTTTCATAGTTCAAGCCAATTTCGTAATAGTTTTTATCCATTACAGGTTCAAAGTTTTTGTAGGTCAAACGAATGGTATAAAAAGTAGCGGCCACAAGCGCTGTAAAACTAAACAGAACCACATACATTGCGTTTCGTAAACTGGGGTGTAATTCTTTAAACATCATTACCTCCTTGGTAATGTTAAGGAGAGTTTTTTCTCCAATCGTTCGTCTGGATCCTCTGCATTTTTTAATACAATGGATCCTGGTAAGTAACCTTCATTTAATTCTTGTTCTGTGAGAGATTGTGTCTCTAAAACCACAGAAATACTTTTGATTTCGCCTGATCCTAATTTGAATCTGTTGTTTTCTTCGCCGGAACGAATTAGGATTTCTTTTCCATGTCTTGTGTCAGATGCCGAAAGTTGGAATTCTTTTTCAATCGGCGCAATGTTTTGAATGCGTAGAGCAACAAAGGCTCTAATTTTATTGTCTGGAATTAAGATAGGTGGCATCGATTTGTTTGATGCTGCAATCATCGACATAGGAGTTCTTGTGACAAGTTGGATGATGGCCCCAGTGATCACAACTGTGAGTAAAATGGCATAAATCACAGTTCTTGGTCTGATCCATTTGATTTTTGCCCCTGTTTCAATTTGTTTGAGTGAGAAATATCCAATTAGAGTTTTTTTGTTTTCTCTTGCCATGATGGAAGTGCAGGCATCCACACATTTTCCGCAGGCCACACAACCCACTTGCAAACCATCGCGGATATCGATTCCAGTAGGGCAGACCACAACACACATATTGCAGGCCACACAATCCCCAATTTTGGTTTTCCCATCGCGACGAGGTTCTCCTCGTTTGAAATCATAAGTTACGTTCCAAGAATGTTCATCCATAAGGAGAGTTTGGAACCTAGCATAAGGACAAGCATATCGACAGAACTGCTCGCGAATGAATCCGATATCGATAAACATCGCTGCCGTAAAAAATAATGTAAAATAAAAGTACGTTTGGTTTATAAAAGAGAGATTAACAAAGTCAGCCAACATTACATAAGGACTAACAAAGTAAGCAATCCAATGAAAAGAAGCGATAAAAGAAACAACAATCCAGAGAAAATAAACTGTGTATTTACCTACGATGGAAGCATCCTTTTTCCCATATTTAGAATCTAAAACAAACCGACCAATTCGATCGAAAAGATCGGTGTAGATTGTTTGAGGACACCCCCATCCGCACCAAACACGGCCAATGACGGAGGTGAAAAAGAAAAGAGAAAGTCCCATCGTGAGAAGGAAAAACCATAAGATCAGTCCTTCTTGTGGGATAAAAAGACCACCAAACAAGTGAAACACCCTATGCGGGATATCCAATCGAATGAGAGGGCTACCTTCTGGTAACACCACCCAAGGTGCGATTAAAAATAAACCTACGAGAAAACTCATGACAAAGTTTCTTCGTGTCCTTACCTTTCCTGTCTGTGGTCTTGAAATAATCATCTTTACTTAGCCTTTACCAAACTACTGTTTTTAGTTGCAAGCCATGCCATGACAGCATAAACTTTTTCAGCACCTAAACCTTCCCAAGCAGGCATTCCCCCTCGGTTGAGTTTTTGTCTTTCTGGTCCAATTCCTTTCATGATATTGTTAAACACTTCTTTATCAGTGTTTCCATGAATCCAATCTTTGTCCACGAGACTTGGTCCTACAGCACCTTCTGCAGTTGGGCCGTGGCAAGCAGAACAAATTTGTTTGTATGTTCCTTCGCCTTCTTTAATCGCCACTGCGTCATCACGGTAAGGGTTTGATCCATCTTCTGTGTTCACAACAACTGCTTGTTTTGCAGGAAATTGCGCTTCGTGTTCCGCAACTTCTTTTTCAAATGCAACTTCTTGTGGCCATTCAGAATACCAGTGAAAGTATACAACGTATCCAATGGATACGATGATACTGATTAACCAGACTAATTTCCACCAAGTGGGCATGGGATTGTCGGCTTGGAAGATTCCGTCTACTTCTTTTGGTTCTTTCATTCGTATTAATCCTCCTCAAGCATTCTATACTTGGGTTTCTCCATTTCGTCTTTCGTACGTTTTTTATAAACGTAGTAGGTGATGTAAGAGATTGCGATCACAAGGATCGGCAATCTCAAACTTTTATAAACGAGTAGAATATCTGCATCGTTCATGGTTTTATTTCATACCTTTTTGTAACTCGGCTGAATCCTTCCCTAGTTTTTGTAGGTAGGCAACAAGTGCTTGTCCTTCGGTTTTGTCCTTTAGAAGAGATGGTGCGTTAGCAAAATCTTCTTCAGTGTAAGGAACTCCGATGGATTTTAGAGCTTTCATGTTGGATACTACTTGTTCTACATCAACCTTATGAGATTCTTCGAATAACCAAGGGTAAGCTGGCATAATCGAGTTAGGTACACCACCTACAGTTCTTGGGTTGATCAAATGGTTTTTATGCCACTCATCAGAACGAAGCATTTGTGATTCATGAGCTAAGTCCGGACCAGTTCTTTTGGATCCCCAAAGGAATGGATGGTCATAAACATACTCTCCACCTTTTGAATATCCAGTTCGTCCGTAAGCTTTTGTTGGATCAAAACGATCTACTTCCCATTTGAAAGGTCGAACCATTTGTGTATGGCATCCGATACAACCTTCTCTTTGGTAAGTGTCACGACCTGCTAGTTCCAATGCGGAATATGGTTTCACAGTTGAAATTGGAGTTACCGTTTTCGTAAGAAAAAACGGAGGGATGAGTTCGAAAAGTCCACCAATCACAACGGCAATCGTTGTATAAAGAGTAAACTTAACACCTTTTGTATCCCAATGGTCTGCAATTTCAGAAAACCAATCTAAGAATTTGTTAAATCCAAACATTATGATTTCACTCCTATACGTAAGTCTTGTTCTACAAACCCACTGTCTTTGTTTTGAATGGTTTTGATAAAGTTATACACCATCAGTACAATTCCAGTTAGATAGAGTGTTCCTCCGATCGCCCGGAATAGTCTGAATGGTTTTAAGAACTCAACAATTTCTACCCAGTCTTTATAAACGAGTTCACCGTTTTCACCAACTGCTCGCCACATAGATCCTTCAGTAATACCAGATACCCACATGGAGATGATGTAGAGTAGGATACCGAGTGTTCCTAGCCAGAAGTGTGCGTTGGCAAGTTTTTCGCTATAAAGGTTAGCATTCCAAAGTCTTGGAACTAGGTAGTAGAGTGCTGCAGCTGACATAAATCCCACCCAACCGAGAGTTCCTGAGTGAACGTGACCGATGATCCAGTCAGTATTGTGTCCAAGAGCGGAAACTGCACGAATGGAAAGAAGTGGACCTTCAAATGTTGACATACCGTAGAAAGTAACGGCAGCTAACATCATTTTGAGGGTAGCATCTACTTTGATTTTGTCTTTTGCTTGGGTCAGTGTTAGGAATCCGTTTAACATACCACCCCAAGAAGGCATCCATAACATGATGGAAAAAACCATCCCTGTTGTTTGTAACCATTCTGGAATTGGAGAGTAAAGTAAATGGTGAGGACCTGCCCAAATATAGATAAAGATTAACGACCAAAAATGGATGATCGAAAGTCTATGTGAGTAAATGGGTTGTTTGATGTGTTTTGGGAGGTAGTAGTACATAAGACCCAAAAACGGAGTCGTAAGAACAAAGGCTACTGCGTTGTGTCCATACCACCATTGGATGTTGGCATCAAACACACCAGCGTATACCGAGTAGGATTTTAAAAGTCCTGCTGGGATGACAATGTTGTTTACGATAAAAAGAAGTGGAACTGTTACAAAGGAAGCAATGTAGAACCAAATTGCTACATACATTTGCTCTTCTTTTCTTTTGATTACCGTCATCAAATAGTTTGCAAAGAAAATTACATACCATACAACAATCAATAAGTCGATAGGCCATTCTAATTCGGCATATTCTTTTGATTGGCTGTATCCAAGTGGTAAAGTAATTGCTGCAAGGACAATTGTTAGGTTATACAGTGCCAGGTGTATTTTGGAAAGTGTGTCGTTCCACATTCTTGTTCGACACAATCTTTGCACCGTATGGTAGGCTGTGGCGAAGATAACACTCAACGCAAAACCAAAAATGGCTGCATTGGTATGTAGAGGTCGTAACCTTCCGAAGCTCGTCCAAGGTAATTCCAAATTCAGCTGTGGATATACAAGCTGGAAGGCAATAATGACACCAAATGTCATTGATGCAACGCCCCAGACTAACGCTGAAATGATAAACCCTTTTACGATAAAATCGTCATATTGAGTTTTTTCCGTAGCCAATGTTTCTCTCCTTAATCTTTATCAGTTCCATTTATATAGAGAACTAATTCCTTTGTCTATAAAGTGACGAAGAAAAGAAAGAAAAACAGAATGCGGTTCTTAGAATCCCCCCTTGATTTTTGTCAAGGGGAGCTTTGAGACTTAGACTGAATCTAATTGAGGAGGGGAAAAGTGTGCGGACTTTCTAACAGAGGTTAGAAAGTAAATTCATATCCTAATTGTGTACGATGTTCGATTCCACGATCTCCTGCAATGGCTGTCGGATGGTATCCAACGCGGTCCACAGATGAATACATGAAGAACTTTTCTTTTCTGGTGTCGTCTTGGCTAAGTCCAGAACCTGTGGGATGGAAGTAGTAGGCATCAAAGATATTCCAAAAATAAACAAGAACTGTCGCAATCCCAATGTATTGCATCTCTTGGTAGTGACGTTCGACGGATTCCCTTTGTCCTTTGAATGGACCCAGTTGGCTTACAACAACTGCTTCAGCAGGGGAGACAGTCGCTGCCGATTGAGGAGAAAAAGCTGCACGGATGAGACCATTTGTTGTATAAGGATTTTCTAAATTATTATAATCACGTTTGGCATTTAAATACATACGATGTTTCTCATATGTAAAAAAGAGTCCAACAGCAATGATGGAAGGATACACAATGGCTTGTACTTTTCTGCCTTGTTTCCATTGGCCCCAACCAGGAAGAACAGCAGATCTCCATGTGGCACCTGTCTTTGTTAGGTTTTTGCGATCGGCTTCTGCTAGTTTAGCTTCTTCTTCTTGTTTGCGTTTGGCTTCGGCTTCAGCCGATGCATTTTTTGCAGCTAATTCTTTTTCCTGTTTTGCTGCTTCTTCCTGTTCTTTTTTGAGTCTTGCAGCTTCTTCTTTTTCTTTTTTAATTCTTTCTTTTTCTTCTTCCGCTTTTCTGAGTTTATCTTCTTCCGCAGCCGTTAGGTGGTCTTTATAAACCACTTTGAGAATATCTGTTTTATTAAGAACAACTGTAGTTCCGTCTTCTTTTCGAATTTTTAGCTTGTATTGGTCTTGTTCAACAACCTTACCTTGGAGAGTTCCCCCTTTTTTGAGGAGGATATTCTCTGCGGATAGGTTACCGGCGAATAGTACCAAAAGTGTTGCGATTTTAATGAATTGTGTAATAGTCAGTTTCAAGGGTATCTCAAATGTTGGAATATTATATAACAATCTCTATAGTGTTACTTGCTACGTTTCAATTGATCTCTCCAATGATTTTCGCAATTTGTAAGTTAGGCAAGAATTTTTTTGTCAAAGACGCTTCGAAAGTCAGCCCACAATTGGAAATAAATTATCCATGTTACGATAAAGTATGTTCCAAATGTGGTTCTTAAGAAGTAGAGGTTTTTAACCCTCTACTTCTTGCATTAGGAAGTGGTGAACTTGGTCAGCACACTTCCTGCCTTCCGAAATGGCCCAAACAATGAGGGATTGCCCTCGTCTCACGTCCCCGCAAGCGTACACTTTTGGTACAGAAGTTGCAAATGATCCTGGTTTTGTTCCAAAATCAGCTTTTACATTCCCACGTCCGTCTAGTTCCAATCCTTCTTTCTGTAAATCAGCGAGTAATCCTTCTTTGACGGGGTTTATAAATCCCATCGCAAGGAAAACCAAATCGGCAGGCCATTCAAATTCGGTTCCAGGGACCGGGTTAAACTTTCCATTTTCTTCTTTTACTTCGGATCCGTAAATGGCGGTCAATTCCCCTTTTTCATTGGATTTAAAACCCATAGTAGAAACTGCCCATTTTCGGTTTACACCTTCCTCGTGTGAGGTGGAAGTACGGAACATTTTTGGATACAGAGGCCAAGGAGTAGAAGCATCTCTTTCTTTGGGAGGTTCAGGAAAAAGTTCGATTTGAGTGACAGATTTTGCCCCATGACGGTTAGAAGTCCCTACACAGTCTGATCCGGTATCTCCACCACCAATGACAATGACATGTTTGTCTTTGGCGTTGATGATTTCAATAGCATCACCTGCTACGTGTTTGTTGTTTTTGGACAAAAACTCCATAGCATAATGAACACCTTTGCTATTTCTTCCTTCTACTGGTAAATCTCTTGGAACTTCTGATCCGCAAGCAAGAACCACCGAATCAAATTCGGTTAATAGTTGTTTTGCTGTAATATCCACTCCCACATTCACATTGGTTTTGAAGGTAACACCTTCTGCTTCCATTTGTTTCATGCGGCGATCAATATGTCTTTTTTCCATTTTGAAATCTGGGATTCCGTAACGGAGTAGACCACCAATCCGATCATTTTTTTCAAAAATAGTGACTGTATGTCCTGCACGCGCTAACTGTTGTCCTGCGGCAAGTCCTGCTGGACCTGAACCGACAACGGCTACTTTTTTTCCAGATTTGGAGACAGGAGGTTGTGGGATGACCCATCCTTCTTCCCAAGCACGATCAATGATGGTTCTTTCAATCGATTTGATAGAAACAGGAGGTTCGATGATTCCTAAAGTACAAGCTGACTCACAAGGAGCAGGGCAGAGCCTTCCTGTGAATTCTGGAAAGTTATTGGTTTTAGAAAGGTTTTCCCAGGCTTCTTTCCAGCGACCTCGGTATACAAAGTCATTGAATTCAGGGATAAGGTTATCCACCGGACAACCTGTATCACCGTGGCAGAAAGGAATTCCGCAGTCCATACAACGAGCACCTTGGTCTTTGGCAACAGCTTCAGGAAAAGGTTTTTCAAACTCTTTGTAGTTTTTAACTCTTTCCTTCGGATCAATCTTCTGAAGGTATTCTTTTTTAAATTCTAAAAATCCTGTTGGTTTACCCACGAGCTGTTACCCCCTCTTTGTTCGTTTTTCCTGCGGCAGTTTCTTCTGCCATTTTTTCTAGAGCTTTTTTATAATCTCTTGGAATGACTTTGATCATTTGTTTTACAACAGTATCCCATTCTTTCAGCACTTCTTCGGCTCGTTTAGAACCTGTATATGCTTTATGATCTTCTACCATCTTTTTCACTTCCGCAATTTCACTTGCATCAGTTAACGGATCTAAGTCGACCATCTCTTTGTTGATGAGAGCTTCTTTGTTTTTCTTTGGATCCCAAAGGTAAGCAATCCCACCAGACATACCAGCAGCAAAGTTACGTCCGATGTCTCCAAGGATAATGACCCGGCCACCAGTCATGTATTCACAACCGTGGTCTCCGGTTCCTTCTACGATGACATGAGCACCAGAGTTACGAACACAGAATCTTTCTCCAGCAATCCCATTGACATAAGCGTTTCCGCTCGTTGCGCCAATGAAACAAGTGTTACCGATAACGATATTTTCTTCTGCTTTGTAAGGAGCATTTTTTGGAGTTTGGAAGATGAGTTTTCCACCACAAAGCCCTTTTCCTACATAGTCGTTTCCTTCACCCACCAGGCGAAGTGTCATTCCTTTGGTTACAAAAGCACCAAACGACTGTCCTGCGGTTCCTGTAAATTCGATATCGATTGTGTCTTCCGATAGTCCATCCACACCATATTTTTTAGTCACTTCGTGGCTAAGCATCGTTCCCACAGAACGGTTGAGGTTCACAATGGATGTTTGGATTTTCACAGGTTGTTTGTGATCAATCGCAGCAAGTGACTTACGAATCAGTTCGTTGTCAATTTGTTCATCCAAGTGATGGTTTTGTTCTTTGGCACGGTAAAGTCCAGTAGGGAATACAGGAGTTGGTCTATGGAGCACTTTACTAAAATCAAGACCACGAGCCTTCCAGTGGTGGTGAGGTCGTTTGAATTTGATTTTTTCTACTTGGCCAATCATTTCTTCAAATGTTCTAAATCCGAGTTTTGCCATAATCTCACGAACTTCTTCCGCAACAAAGGTCATGAAGTTCACAACATGTTCCGGTTTTCCGGTAAATTTACTTCGTAAAAATTCGTCTTGGGTCGCAACACCGACTGGGCATGTATTGAGATGGCATTTACGCATCATGATACAACCCACAGAAACCAGTGCGGAAGTGGAGAATCCAAATTCCTCGGCACCAAGTAAAGCTCCCACAACCACATCTTTTCCTGTGAGGAGTTTCCCATCTACAGCCAGATACACACGGTCACGAAGTCCGTTGGCAACGAGTGTTTGGTGGGTTTCGGAAAGTCCAAGTTCCCAAGGGGTTCCTGCATGGTGGATAGAAGAAATGGGACTTGCCCCAGTTCCTCCTTCATGTCCTGCGATCAGGATATGATCCGCATGTGCTTTGGCAACACCGGCGGCCACAGTTCCTACACCCGATTCGGAAACAAGTTTCACAGAAACTCGTGCTCTTGGATTCGAGTTTTTTAAATCAAAGATCAATTGTTTTAGATCTTCGATGGAATAAATATCGTGGTGAGGAGGAGGGGAAATGAGAGTTACCCCTGGAGTGGAATAACGAAGCCATCCAATGTATTTGTCTACTTTGTGGCCTGGAAGCTGTCCACCTTCACCTGGTTTGGCGCCCTGTGCCATTTTGATTTGGATGTCATCGGCATTGGTTAGATATTCCATAGTCACACCAAAACGTGCGGACGCAACCTGTTTGATCGCCGAACGCATGCTATCTCCATTCGGGAGGGTTTTGAATCGTACTGGATCTTCTCCACCTTCACCTGTGTTCGATTTGGCACCAATTCGGTTCATCGCAATCGCAAGTGTGGTATGTGCTTCCCAAGAAATGGAACCATGACTCATCGCTCCTGTTTGGAAACGTTTGAGTATGGATTTTACCGATTCCACTTCTTCGATGGGGATCGCTTTGGATCCTTCAAAATCAAGTTGGAACAAACTGCGAAGTGTGATTGCTTTTTCGTTTTGGTTATCGATTAGGCTTGAGAACTCTTTGAATACTTTGTAATCGTTGTCTTGCGTTGCTTTTTGTAGTTTGTGAACTGTAATCGGTGTATAGAGATGGCTATCTCCATTTTTACGATAGTAGTGCACTCCACCTGGTTCTAGGTTGTTCGGGAAAAAAGTAGGATCGTAAGCTGCTTTGTGGCGGCGAACGGTTTCTTCTTCCAACATCTCTAGAGAAAGTCCTTCAATGCGAGACTGAGTTCCTGCAAAGTAAGTATTCACTAACTCAGAATCAAGTCCCACGGCTTCAAAAATTTGCGCACCACAATACGATTGTAATGTGGAGATTCCCATTTTTGAGAATACTTTGAAAAGTCCTTTCCCGATGGATTTGATGTATTTCTTTTTTGCATCTTTGTAATTAGGAACTTCTGGGAGTAAACCTTGTAACGAAAGGTCGGCAATGGTTTCAAATGCAAGGTATGGGTTGATGGCGTTCGCACCATAACCGCATAACAAAGCAAAGTGGGCTACTTCTCTTGGTTCTCCCGATTCTAATACAATCCCTGCTTTTGTTCTGAGACCTTCACGAATCAAATAGTGGTGGAGTCCCGCCACTGCAAGTAGAGATGGGATGGCTGCTTTTTTCTCACCCACACCGTGGTCGGTTAAGATGATTAGATTTACGCCTTGTTCTCGAACGGCTTTCGCAGCATCTGCACAAACACGATCGAGCGAGTTTCTCATGTCATGTTTTTTAGAAGGATCAAAAAGGATTTCAAACGTTTTTGCTTTGAAATGACCTTCACTGATTTGTTTGATTTTTTCAAAATCTTCGTTGGTAAGGATTGGATGTTCCAACTCCAATCGATGCGCGTGTTCTGGCTCTTCCGAAAGAAGGTTTCCTTCGGGTCCAATATAAGTTGTGAGTTCCATCACAAGTTCTTCCCGGATTGGATCAATCGGCGGGTTTGTGACTTGCGCAAAGTTTTGTTTGAAATAACGGAATAGGGGTTGTGGTTTTTCACTGAGAACTGCAAGCGAAGAATCCACACCCATAGAACCAATTGGTTCTTCTCCAGAAACTCCCATCGGTTTGATGATGGTAAACACATCTTCATGTGTGTACCCAAAAGCTCTTTGGCGTTCTAAAATGGTTTCGTGTTGCGGTTGTTTTACGTTCTCAGGGTCCGGCAAAGATCCAAGACGAATCATATTGTCTTCTACCCATTTGCGATATGGTTTTTGGGTAGAGATTTGTTTTTTGATTTCTTCATCATCTAAGATTTGGCCTTTTTCCATATCGATCAGAAGCATACGGCCTGGACGAAGTCGGTCTTGGATGAGTATTTCTTCTGGGGGAAGATTGAGAACGCCAGCCTCTGAAGACATGATCACTTCATCGTCTTTTGTGACCACAAAACGAGCAGGACGAAGTCCATTACGATCGAGTGTTGCTCCGATGATTCTACCATCAGTAAAAGCAATGGCCGCAGGACCATCCCAAGGTTCCATAAAAGTTGCATGGTATTCGTAGAACGCGCGTCTGTCGGCATCCATCGCTTTGTTTTTTGACCAAGCTTCTGGGATCATCATCATAACAGAGTGAGGTAAAGATCTTCCGCCCATCACTAGTAGTTCCAAAACAGTATCAAAGGTTGCTGTATCGGATTGGCCTTCCATGACAATCGGAAGCATACGACGAAGTTCATCCCCGTAAAGTGGAGACTGCATCACCATTTGGCGAGCGGCCATCCAGTTCATGTTCCCACGGAGAGTGTTGATCTCTCCGTTATGGGCAATTTGGCGGTAAGGGTGAGCCAAATCCCAAGTAGGGAAGGTGTTTGTTGAAAATCGAGTGTGAGTCAAACAAAAGGCAGAAGTTAAATCAGGAGATTTTAAATCTTCATAGAATTTTTTGACTTGGTCACCAAGTAACATCCCTTTGTATACAATTGTACGTGATGAAAAACTAGGTACGTAGTATTGGGAACGATCCAGTTTCATTTCTGTACGGATTCGTCTGTCAATTAAGCGACGGATGAGAAATAGTTTTCTTTCGAAGTCGTCAGAGGTTTTATTTTTTTTGGATTTTTTACCAATGAATACTTGTTTGAAGACAGGGATTGTTTTGGATGCAACAACTCCCGCATATTCTTTGTTAATGGGGACGTCGCGAAATCCTAAAAATTCTTCCCCTTCATCTACAATGATTTTTTCAATTACGTTTTCCACAGCAGTTCGGGCTTCTGTGTTTTGGGGAAGGAACAAAAATCCCACAGCATAGTCGCCTTCTTTCGGCAAAGTGAAGGGGAGGACTTTTCTAAAAAATGCATCCGGGATATTGATCATGATCCCAGCACCGTCACCGGTTTTTGGATCGGCACCTTCGGCACCCCTATGCTCTAAATTGCACATGAGGCGTATTCCCTTATCGACGATGTCCCGGGAACGTTTGCCTTTATAATTTGCGATAAAACCAACACCACAGGAATCTTTGTCCATGGCAGGATCATACATACCTTGGGCCTGTGGGCCGAGTGGCGGAAGGATGGGTGGTTGGTTGGATTTTGACATACGTACCCTACTCTAAAGCAATTACTGTACCTTGTTTTTGAATTTGGGTGTACTGTCCAATTATTTTGTTTTCAGCAAAATGATTTATTTTTAGGCAAAATTAAACACTTGAAAATGCATAATGTGTGAACAATTGGCGCTTTACTTGATCATTATGCTATATGATGGAACAAACTAGGATTTGGTCTAAAAAATCTAAGAGTACAAGAAAGAAGCGAACTGCAACTTCCATAGGAAGATTGTCTAAATCCCGACGTGTCTTTTGGAGAGATCTGGAACGCTCAATCGTTCGTTTTTCGAGCAGGCCAGAGGAATTTTGAAATATGGTTTCGGAGAAAACCTGAGAAAACCCATTTTCTTTGAAACCTAGTTTTTTTAGTTCGAAAAGAGATCTGTTATTTGGATTTGAAACCTAGCCAGTCTAAGACTCGTTCGGCTGCTTCTTCTTTGGTAAGTTTGGAAAGGTTTAGTTTGTAGTGGGCTGCTTCTTGGTAAACGGGTAATCTTTTTTCTAAAATAGAACGGTAGGAAGTAACTTTGGAGAGGTCAGGTCTAGTGGAATCTCCTTTTACCTTTTCCACTAATTCCTCAATTCCTCGTTCCAAATAGACTATCCTTCCGATTTTTCTTAAGATATCTAATTTCCTTTGGCTTGGAATTTCGTTTCCGTCTGCATCCAAATCAAATAATATCCCACCTCCGCAATCCAAAATAATTCCATCTGCATTTTGTAATTTTTGCAAAATGGAATATTCTAATTCACGAAATTTATTCCAACCATACGTTTCAACAAATTGGGGGATAGGAATTCCACCTGCTTCATATACGGAAACGGAATCTGTGGAAACCACCGGGAATTCTGTTTGTTTGGAAAGAGTTCTTGAGACTTTGGATTTCCCAGCACCTCTAGCTCCAATAAAGATAATGTTCATACGATCTGGTTCAAACGTTCGAGGTTCAGTTTAAAAAATTATACGTTGAGTAAATCGGCAAGTCCCGCTTGTAAGTCCGGGATGTGAACAAAATAAGTTTCAATATCTGCTTCTGTAACGCCGGTTTGGCTAAGAGCAAAAGGAGAAATGGGAACTGATTCACCACCAATGTCGATTCCGATTCCAGAAACAACAATGAGAATACTTGCAATATGTACTACAGAAGTAAGAATCGGATTGTTTTTGGAATTTTCTGGAGTGAGGTAATTTGCCACCACATCCGTCAATTCCTGCGGGAAGTTCCAACGTTTTAAGAGGTTTTCCGACACTTCCATATGAGTGTATCCGAAGTATTTTTTCTCTAAGTTAGGGAAGGGTTCTTGGTTGTCTTTTAAATCCGTTTTGATTTGCATCATCACCGGACTAAAAAACTGTGCGAGGACAATTTTACCAACACTGCAGAGTAATCCAGAAGTGAAGGCAAGATCCTTATCAATTTTTAGTTTTTTATGTTGTACGATTTTACTAGAAAGTTCTGCCACAAGTAGGGAAGAAGTCCAGAGTTGGGCTGCATCCAGTTGGTAACTATTCAAATCTTGCGAAAGGATTCCTTTGGCAGCAGTGAGAAGTACAATTTCTTTTACCGTTTTGATCCCAAGGGTCATGAGTGCTTCTTGGACCGTACGAATGGGTTTGGAAGCTCTGTAATAAGCGGAATTAGAAAGTTTGATTACGTTGGCCGTGATGGCAGGATCTTTTGAAATTTCTTGTGCAAGGTCTGCAATGTTTACGTCTGGCTTTTGGAGTTTTTCCAATACCTTAGACACAACAGCCGAAATGGCAGGCAGTTTATTTACGTCTTGTAGTATTTCATCAACCTTTGATTTTAGCATATTCGCCTAACGCACCTTATAAAGGTATTTTTCCATACCAGCTTTTTTTAACAACACACGCCCGTCGTCACAATAAAGGCTGATGGTTCTTCCTTCGTTCCCGGCCACATCTTCCACTATGACAGGGATTTTATTCTCTTCCATAAATTTTTTGACAATAGCAATATTCTGTTCCCCGATGTTTTGTAGGAATTGGGAGTTGATTCCTTTGAACATGGAGGCTCCACCAAACATACGACAAGAATATTGTCCAATATTGGAACCTTGTTGTTTCATCATCTCAATGAGGATGGGTAGAGCCGTTTCCCCGTACTTGTGCGGAAACTTAGTGGCATCTTTGCCTGTGGGATCTTTGGCGAGCATGATATGGGAGATGGCACCCACTTTCTGTTCTGGATCATACAAAACGATTCCTATGCACGAACCCAATGTAGTTCGGAGCACGTCCGTATCTTTTCCGACCTTGATGTCGGCAATTCCTACATTGATGATTTTGGATTTTATAGACATTCTACTTGTTTCTAGAGAGTGGAACCGTTACTTAGGTATTATAGATAGTAAGCTTTCCTTATGCGTTCAATCAAAAAATCAACTCCCACAAGAAAATCTACCAAAAAAGGTTTCAAAACAAAGGAACCTTACCTCTTCCAAACCATCGGAAAAACGGAAGTCCACATCCTTGGAACAGCACATGTTTCCAAACAAAGTGTAGATGAAGTTGAAAAAATGATCCAATTATTAAAACCTGATGTCATTTGTGTAGAGTTATGTGAATCGCGAATGAAGTCGGTGGAAGATCCCGATTACCTAAAAAAATTAGATATATTCAAAGTTTTTAAAGAAAGAAAGATGTGGTTACTTTTATCCAGTCTCATCCTTTCTTCTTTCCAGAAAAAAATCGGAAATAAAGACATCAAACCCGGTGATGAAATGCGAAAGGCTATCACTCTAGGAAGAAAATTAAAAAAACCGGTGTTGGCAGTCGACCGCGAAATCCAGACCACACTGAAAAGGTCTTGGGGGAATGTTGGTTTTTTCTCTAAAATGTATTTATTTAGTGCTCTTCTTGCTTCGCTTCTCGTTCGGGAAGATGTTTCCGATGATAAAATCGAAGAGATGAAATCAGATGATATTTTAAAAGACCTGTTTTCTCAAATTCCCAAAAAATATGAATCGGTCAAACATGTTATCATTGATGAAAGGGATGTATATTTAGCAGAAAAAATAAGACAAGCTGCGGAAGGGAAGTCGGCAAAAAAAGTTTTGGCTGTTGTTGGTGCTGGTCATTTAGCTGGGATCGAACGAAATATTCAATCAATTAACGATTTATCCGTGTTAGATGAAGTTCCCAAACGCAAATGGTGGGACAATATCAGTATTATTTTATATCCTGTTTTTTTTGCAGGCCTCATTGGTTACACTACCTGGAGCCAAGGTGGGGAAGCAGGGATGGATTTATTTTCTAAACTCATTTATATCAAAGGGGGACTGGCTGCCCTTGGTGCTCTCATCGCTTGGGCACATCCCATTTCAATCTTACTTGCCTTTATCACAGCTCCGATTGGAACTTTTGTGCCCATCTTTAAAGCAGGTTGGGTCAGTGCTCTTTCGGAATCCTATTTACGGAAACCTCTTGTGGAAGACTTCGAACATATCGCAGAAGATTCAGAATCAGTGGCGGGCTTTTGGAAAAACCGTGTTCTTCATATTTTTCTCGTTTTTTTCCTTCCTCAATTTGGATCGACCATTGGAACCTTTATTGTGGCAGGAAAAGGCTTGAAGAATTTATTTTAAAGAGTAAGATAGAATCGTCTAAGCACTGTAGCAGAAGAGTATGAAACGTAAGTTTGCCATTGGATTCATTCTAATTTTTCTCGCTTATTTAGGGTGTAAATCATCCGTATTTGGGTTTTGTACTTCTGCAGAAAAATTTGTGGAGCGGGCATCCGTTCCGCCTTGCCACCAAACCGCTGATTCCAAAGAGGATGAGGCAAATTCTTGTGAATGCCCTATCACACACGAAGAACTTCAATCTTCCAGTGGGACAGATTCCCCGATTTGGAAGCAGATGAAATTTGTGGTTTGGAACGGGTTCTCCGTTTTAAAACCACAATTCCTTCATGATTCGTCCACAAAGTGGTTTGTATTTGGCCATCGTCATTCTCCTCCTTATTTTCCCACAAAAACGATCCGGCTTCTGATTTGAGATCACCACACCTATTCTAGGTGAAGTGATTTTTAATTTATTTGTTTTTAAATTTTAACAGAGGTTATACGATATGAATCGCAAAGAATTATTACAAAAAGCAGGGATGGCAGTTGCCGTTTCTGGAATTTTATCCACACTTTCCGCAGAAGACCATGACCATTCAACTATGACAACTTCCTCTGCAGGAAAATCCAAATATTCCAAAGCAATGATGGCTGCCATGCACTGCCAACTTTCTGCTGAGGATTGCCTCAGCCATTGCCTTACAGAGCTTGGAAAAGGGGATAAATCTATGGCGGCTTGTGCAACTAGTACAAGAGAAGTCATTAGTTTATGTGATTCCTTTGTAAAACTTGCAAGTCAATCCTCTGCATATACAAAGAAGTTAGCTAACTTATGTATTGAGGTTTGTGAAGCTTGTGCAAAAGAATGTGACAAACATGCAAATCATCATGCGATTTGTAAAGAATGCCGAGATAGTTGCCTTGCTTGTGTTAAGGAATTAAAAAAAGTTTAATTGATTTAATCAATAGAGATTGAATCAATCTTGATATGCAACTGTCCGCTGTTTGGCGGGCAGTTGTTTGTTAAATCATCAAAAATCTAACGTTTTTTCGCCTTTTTTTTGGGTTTTGGTTTGGCCACTGGCTTTGGTTTCTGTGTTGGTTTGGCTTTTTTTGCAGATGATTTCTTTTTTGCCGCCAGTTGTTTTTGATTCTTTTTATAAACAGACGGTTCGTATTTAGAAAAATCCACTTCAATCTTTTTGGGAACGGCAAACTCTGGGTTCGCTTTAGGTGCCGATTGGATGGCAATACTATCTTTTGGTGTACCCAAAAATTCTCTGAGTGTCCGAATGTTTTCGTTTCTTCTGACTAAGTTATAATTTCCAGGGATGTCAAACCATAGGTCTCTGCCTTGGCCGAACTCCGTGCTTTCTTGCGGAGGAAAGGAAAAATCTTCAATGGCAGAAAGAGGTTGGAAGAGGGGAAAGAAGAGTGCATTTTTATAATTTGTTTTCACCCAATCCGATTCAAAGCCCCAATACGATTGTCTAGTGTTGGTAAACCTGTCAGAACCATGGAAAGGTGTTCCGAGAGTGATGAGGCGTTTCACCTTTCGTCTAGCTTCGTCTGGTAAAATCAAAACAAGGAGTCCGCCCGTGTTGTGTGCAATCAAAGTGACTTCGTTAGGTGCTGTGAGGATCTGGCTTGCGAGGTATTGGACCGCTTCTTCCAAAGAAAGAGGATCTCGGAGAGTCGAAAGAATTCCGACTTTGAATCCTAAATTGTCCAAATTGGATTTGAGTCTCGAATAATAGGAACGTCCAGCCCGAAACCCAGGAACGATCAAAATGTTTTTATCCTTATTGTTCTCTACAAACAAATGACTGGGAAGGTAAAACGACAACAACGCCCAAAAACGTTCCAGATATTCTATGAATCGAAACATGAATTAAATGATTCTGTCTGACTCAATTCTTGTCTATGAAAATCAATTCCAGCGCCAGAAGAATTCCTGAATTGACCGATAACCGTACTCGCATAGGATTGCCTTTTAGAATCGTATGCGTCATAGTTTCTTAATTATTTTTCTTTTTGGGTTTTTTCCTGCCACACTACTCGCGGAACCCGGAAATTATGATGAGGCAGCGAGACTTTTACCCCAAATTTGGGAAACAAAGTACCCCCTCCCTTATGGCAAACTCACAAAAAAAGATCCGTTGAAACAAGGGATTCGGCAAGTGACGAGAAAAAAGGGAAAGTACTGGATGTACAATTTCGAAGTTTTTATGCCAAAATACGAAAGAAAAGAGACTGTGGCTGTGCCAAAAGAAGAAGGTCGCAACCTCCTCGTATTTTTTTTATGGAATCCGGGGATCTCGGAAGAGCCCCATCGGATCGAACTTGGGGAACCACACGAAGGGAAGTGAAATGGATAAACAAAAATCGGACCAATTGATCAGAGAAACTATGAAAGCTGCGGGTCTTACGGATGCCTTCATAGCCGATTTTATCACTAAGGTAGATGCCGTGCGAAACGGTGAAACTGGAATGGTGAATTGGGAAGAAGTAGGAGATTTAGACCCCAAAACCGATGAAATTTCCTTAGAATCCATCCATTCTTCTTATCCTACTGACCTCAGTTTGTTATCCAAACTCGTAGTGATCAAATTGAATGGAGGACTTGGGACAAGTATGGGTCTAGACAAAGCAAAGTCCCTCATTCCGATCAAAGGTTCGATGTCTTTTCTTGCGGTCATGGCAAAACAAATTGAATTCATTCGTTCTGAGTTTGGAATCGATGTACCTCTGCTTTTTATGGATTCATATAATACACAAAAAGACTCTCAAGAGGAATTAGAAAAAAACGGATTTAAACAAACACTCCGAACAAGTTTTTTACAAAACAAAGTGCCAAGGTTAGATGCAGAAACCTTTGCTCCCATCCAAAACAAAAATGAAAAAGAAAACTGGTGCCCACCAGGACATGGTGATATTTATTTTACTATGGTCCAGGAAGGAATTTTGGATGAATTACTTTCAAAAGGTTATGAAATTGCCTTCCTTTCGAATGGAGATAACTTAGGAGCTACCGTTGATCCACATATTGTGAGTTATCTTCTAAAAGAAAACGTTCATTTTGCGATGGAGATGACTCCTAAAACATTAGCAGACAAAAAAGGTGGAGCTATCTACCGCAAAACTGTTGGTGGAAAGTTTATTAAGTATGAGCTTTTGGAAACAGCACAAGTCCCCAAAGAACATGAAAACGAATTTAGTGGGCTTGGAAAATTTAGAACCTTCTCAACAAACAATCTTTGGATCAATTTAAAAGCCTTAAAAGAAAGGTTTAGCCAAGGAAACTTTTCTTTATCACTCATTGTCAATCCTAAACAGGTGGATGGGAAATCAGTCATTCAATTAGAAACAGCAATGGGAAGTGCCGTTGGGAATTTTCAAAGATTCAAAGGCATCATTATCCCTAGAGATCGGTTTGCACCCGTAAAAAAAACAGAGGATTATTTGATCCGTAGGTCAGATGCCTATGTTTTAAATGATGATTTTTCTCTCACGATGACAAAGGAAAGAAAAACCGCAGGTTTTGGTGAAGTGTTGGTTCATTTGGATGAAACATATTATAAAAAAATTCACCAGTTCGATCATCTCTTCCAACAATATCCATCTTTACTTTATTGCGAAGAACTGAAGGTATCGGGAGAGATTTTATTTGATGTTCCGATCTCTATTAAAGGGAAGGTAACTTTCCAAAATCAATCTGGTGCGTTAAAAAAGATTTCTTCCTTGGATCGTAAGGAATTTGAAAACGAAACAATTTCTTTATGAAACAGAATTTATTTTTTTGTGTTCTATTGTTTGTTTTCAGTTGTGGAGCTCCATTTTCCTTTCGTTCCGCTTGTTATGAGCGTAATAAGTGTTCAACGATAGAAGGGGCGTGTTTTCTCCGAAATGATGCCTTTTACAAGGTGGCCACAAACAGTACTGAATATAGTACTCAAGATCTAACAGCAATTGTCGGAAGTTGTTTGGGTTTAGAAAAAACTTGTCGCAAAAATTGTGAAAGTGGCACTATTTTTTAGCCTGTGGATCAAAAACTTGTTTCATCTGAGCAAACATTCGTTTTATATACACTTCATTCAAAGAAATCCTCCAGTTGATGAGAGCTCCTTCGTAAAGATTTATTAAGTCTCTCGCCATTTCCATAGGATCCGTTGTTTCTTTTAATAATCCATTTGATTTCCATCTAGCAATATACATAGCAAACAATGTTTCCCAGCGAAAGGCGATGGACTTGAATTCATCACTAAACGGTTGTTCGCCGATCGGGAATTGGCAGGAAAAAATTGCAATGGGACAACCTTGGTAATAAGAAGCATCTTCGTTCATTTGTATAATTACGGCTTTAGAAAGTTCAGCAATAAAATCATTAGGAGAAGGTGATTCGCGTAGTATTTGGCGAAACCAAATCAAAACATCAGCTCCGTATGCTTGGATGACCCGAATCCCCAGATCTCTTTTGGAGGGGAAATGGTCATAGAAAGAGGCTTTGGCTGTTCCTGATTCTCTGATGAGTTGGTTGATCCCGGTATGGTAGTATCCTTGTTGGTAAAATCTTTTTTTGGCGATTTCGAGGATTCGGTGTCGTGGAGAGCCTTTCATGGAGTTTGAGTATGGTGGTTGGGGGTGGGGTGTCAATTCTTACGAACCATTCTGTCTGTTTTTTAATTTACAGACAGAATGGTCTACCGGAACCTAGCCCTAACCAGGAGCCACCCATGCCTCACACCACAGAAATCCCCGTCCTTTGGAGCCATATGGATGCCAATGGCCATGTCAATAATGGAATTTACCAATCCTATTTTGATGAAGCAAGAATCCAGGCCTTAGAAAACGAAGGATTCTCGATCCAGGAAATGCGTGAAAAGAAGGTTGGGCCAGTGATGGTGAAGGCCGAACTATCTTATTACAAACCTCTACGTCATCCCGATGCCGTTCGTATTGAAACAGGATTTCGTGAGATGTCAAAGATCAAGGGAAAGGTTGTGCAAAATATGTTTCGAGTTTCAGATGGAGCACTTGTCTGTGAGGCAATATTCTCTGCGCTTTTCTTTGATTTTGAAAAAAACAGGCCTTGGAAACTACCAGAGGCATTTTTAGAAAAATTTAAATCCGATGAAGGCAAATAAATAACTGGGAAATCCTCTCAGTTATTTATGAATTACTCTCGAATAAAAGACAGTTGGCTTTTTTCTGGAACTAAAACTTTATCTTCAAATTCACCAGAAAGGGAATCATAGTTAGGTGATAGTTTAATCTTCCATTTCCCTTTTTCTTCCAGTAGGTCTGAATCTACTATGTTTTTGCCACGGAAAATTTCATTTTCATTCCATTTCATGATGATGTTTCCTTCTACATCTTCAGCTTCAATGGTCAAACGGACTGGTTTTACTTTGTTTTTACCGTCCCAATACATGGCAGTCCAAGGACCAACAAACTTCTGTATGGCGGACTCTCCAAAGGTTTTGACTTTCTTTAAATCAACCACTGTTTCTGAAATCACCGAAGTAACAGGTTTTGAAAATAAACTTTCACCAATTCCTTTGGAAACAGATTGGATGGCGAAAAAATAAAACTGATTTTTGGTTAGATTTTGTAATTTGAAATTGGTATCAGAAGTTTCTTTGACAAGACTCCATTCCGGATCGTTTTTTTTACGCATATAAATTTTGTAAGAAGTTACCTTAGGAATTGGGTTCCAACTGAATAAAAATTCGCTCGTCTTTCGATTCTCTGAAACATTTAATTCAGGGGATTTGATTCCAGAGGATCTACCTGCTACCAGTGATGGAAACCCAATGTCTGGTTCCGATGGAAGGCTAAACAAACTTCCTTCAAATTCAGAAGCAACAGCATAAAAGGATTCTTTTTGATAAGACTCATCATCTTTGAATTGGAGATCTGTTGTTTTTGCAATTTCTTTCCATGAACCATCTGTTTTGCGAAAGATATGGTATGCAATCGCACTAGGAGAACCTTCCCATTGCAGAATGGTTGCTCCTGCATACAAACCTTTGGAAGCTGTTAGATTTTTTGGTCTTGGTTTCAACACTTCGGAAGGATCTAAATGCGCAGAAACATAATAGCTGGCTTCGCCAATCAGTTGGTTCTTTTCTGGAACAACTTGGTAGATTTCGCTATCTCCATTGCGACTGGCTTTTAAATCGATATAAGATGTTTTTTCGGTTTTGCCCAAAAATCGGTAGATTCTTGCCATTGGATTCCATTTATAAATAGCATAAGTGGTAGAGATGGGTTGCGGATCCCATTCCAATAAAATTCGATCATTTGTAGGTGCTACGGTTGCTCGTAGGTTTGTCACAGGGAGAATTCCAGCCGGTTTCGTTGGGTCGACCGCATAACCGTCATTTGAGTCAAGAGAAGCTTTTGATAGAAAGTTTTCATCCAAACTTGCCACTCGGTAATTGTATGCCGTATTCTTTTGGATTCCAAAATCTTCAAAGAAGGCTTGTTTAGAAAGTCCTACTAATTGGTATTTGCTGTCGATTTTTCGTTTGCGGTACACTTCATAACCGATAGCCCGTTTTTCTCTAGACCAACTGATTCGAATGCGATCTGAAAAATCACCTCGGGACGCAAATACCTCTTTTGGTGGGAAAAGATTGTGTTCCCCATAATCAAGTGTATCTAATGCATTGTTTAGTTTATTCTGTGTTAGAAGTTCGTTTTCTGTTTCGGAATCGGCAACATAGACAGACTTTGTATATTTAGGAAAAGTATCGTAAGATATCCATAAATACCCTTGGTCTCCCCAGGTTGTTCCCCAAGAATTCCATACTTTGAATGCTTTCTTTTTATCATTAAAACCTAAGATCACCAGAGACTGTGCTCCTAAAATTTCTCCTGTCCCTATTTCAAAAACTGTATCTGGTTTTGGATCACGAAAGTTTTCATATACCAAGTATCCAATGAGAACTGGTTTCTTTTCGATTAATGCTAGTTTGATGGTAGTCAGATCATGTGGTTCAATTCGATAAATTCTTCGAAGCCTTGCTTTTCTTCCTAATTCGACTATGTCTGCTTTGGGTCTTGTCCGAAAGCTGGACGAGGATTCGTTCATCTGTTCTAAAGTCACAGAACCTCTGCTCTCGGCAAGAACCAGCGCATCCAAAAGAGAAACAGCTTGGTCTTTTCCACTATTCAGTTGGTTGTAAATAAAATTAGGTGAATATAAAACCTTTTGTCCATTTGCTGAACTAGGTGCAACAGAGGAAAGGTTACGAATTCCCTTTTTTTTAGCTTCTAAATAAGAAATCAGTCCGAAACCAACCGTATAACCTACGTTATCCTTGTGGATCCCTTGGTCAGAAGGTGCGGGGAATTCGTTACTAAACTCAAAACTTCCAGATAAATCGGAACTGGTTCTTTCGGAACGGAAAGGTGGGATACTTTGATAGAGTTCAAAAGGATCGGGGATAAGACCTGATTTTCGGGAAGAAGATTTGGATTCTGTTTTTCCGGTAATTGGTTTTGATTGAAACCCAATCATCATAAGGGACAATGCGATAAAAATAGTTCCAATCGCAATTCGATGTTTGTTGTTCCGTAACATTTCAGTCCTCTTCTAAATCAAAACTGATAGGAAGCCTGTGAGCCATCCGAGTTGGTTTCCCTTTATCATATCCAGGAGAAAAACGGGCTCTTTGGATGATGCGAATGGCAGCTTCATCAAATCCATATCCAGCTCTACCAGAAACAATTTTGACACCTTGCAAGACTCCATGTTCGTCCACTTGCACCATCACCACGACTGTCTTTTGGCTGATATTTGCTGCCTTGGCGGCTTCTGGAAAATAAGCTTTTAAATCAAAGTCAATGATAGGAGTGGGAGGACGATCTCCATTAAAGGAAAATAAATACCCATCTTTGTCTGTTCCATTTCCCGAGAGTTGGTTGGGATTTAAGTCGGAGTTATCAGGTTTTTCTTCTGCATCTTTGTTTGATCCTTCCACCCATTCTTGTTTTTCGACAGGGGCAGGGCTCGAAGTTCCTCCTATGAGTTCGGGAGGAATTTCTTCAAAGGAAACATCCATATCTTCCATAGAAGTTTCTTGGAAGGCAGCATTACTAGGAAGTGTGAGTATAAAATAAATCAAATAACAAAATACATGCAATCCCACGGAAGCAAAGAGACTGGCCCGAAAGAGTCCGAACCGTCTCAGTTTGTATTGCAGATACAATGTAAATGATTTCATGGAATGATCTTCTAGTGGTGGATATTCGGTGTAGAACTAGAGGACTGGTTGTGTTTTCCACTCGTGATAAAACTGGCATGGATTTCTTTAGATAGAATTTCTAAGTGTCCGATGATGAGTTTCATTTTACGTGTGAAGTAGTTATTTGCCATCACCACGGGGATTGCCACAGCAAGTCCAGCGGCCGTAGCAAGAAGGGCAGTAGAGATACTTCGCATCACCACTTCCGCTCCCGAGTTTCCAAGAGTACCAAGACCATAAAAGGCTTTGATGACACCAAGGACAGTTCCCAAAAGTCCAATGAAAGGAGTGTTGTTTCCAAGGGTGTTGAGAATGGGGAGTCTTTCTTCCAGTCCCAATTTTTCTTTCAAAATTTTCCCTTCCATCAGCTCTTCTAGACCTTTGTGGTTTTCCTTTTCTCGTTCCAAAACAAAATGTATGAACCGAGTGTAGGAATTTTCCATAGGATGGGTTTCTAGGAGTTTTTCTGTCCCTTTTAAGTCTCTATGGCGGATGAGAAGAGTGAGTGAATCCAGAAGTGACTCGGATTCTTTGTTAAAATTACGTTTATAAACAATTAACCTTTCGATAAATACGGCAATTGCGAGGATACTCGCAAATAACATAACGAGGAAGATGATTTTTTCCCCAAGGTCTACGAAATCTTGCATTTTTGGAACCTTCTAACGGACAGAATTCTCTACCTTGGACTGTAATCAAAGAGAAAAATTGCAGAAAAAGAACTTCGGTTGATTCCAAGCCGACCTAGGAGAAAGAATGATTCCAAGGATTGGTATGAAGGCAAAAAACATTCTTCCCAGTGTTTTGGGGTTCATTTTCATCATTTTTGGTATTTCTCTGGTAGTGTTCTATGCTACAAAGTCATGGGAGACTTTTCTTAACCTTTGCCCCAACAAAGATTTTTTGTCTTGGGATGAGAACATTCGGCTCAATCAGGTCCTGGATCAGTATGTCGATTTTCGAAACGGAAGTTGGTTTCGAGGGATAATGCCATTTTTGGAAAGTCCAACTTGGCCTCCGCTTCGTTCGGTCCTAACTTTTGTTACACTTTTTTTGCCAATAGATGCATACGAAACCTATAGGGATTCTTTTTTAGGACTATTCTTTTTAATTTTGGTATATCCTGGCTTGGTATTTATCTCTTTCAGAATCACAAAATCCTTGTTATGGGCAGGGATTCTTTCAGGACTCATTTTTATCCTAACCATCCAAACAGGAGAAGTACCTGCATATTCTCTTTCTTCCATGTTAGAAACTCAATCCATGTTTTTTCTTTTGTTTTCCATCTACGCAATTTATCGTTTGTATGATGTGGACAACAGAGAATCAGAGATTGATTCAGGGACTAAGTGGCTCGTTTTCTTTTCTTTATTTGGTTTTTATTTTACTAAGTATCCATATGGAATTTTATTCTTTATGGCATGTTTTGCCTATGAGTTAGTTAGGTCTCCATCCAAGTACAAAGATGTTTTGGTATATTTGTTAAAACATTATGCTAGAGGTGTAAGACTCGTATATTTAGTTTTTGTAGTGCTTATGGTATTTTCTTTGCCAGTGTTAAGAGTGGTTACAAAAATCAATCTCAACCAAAAGGGATTCAAACAGTTTATGTTCGGGATCACCTTTCTATTGTTTGTTGATTTGTCCGTTTATTTTTTCCGCAAAAGAGATGAAATCAAAAAAGTATTTCCGAAAACAGCTGTGGTCCTTTGGATTTATGCAATTTTTCCAGCCTTTTTATGGCTGTTTATGAACCCAGACCGGGTCAATGCCCTCATCGATGCCCAAATGATTGTGAATGCCTACACTCGTAGTTTTTTCTTAACACTTTGGACAGAACCAGGACTTGATCCTTCCGTGCCAGGGGTTTTTGATTTTATCTGGGGGTTTCGAACTCTCATTATCTTTTCTGTTTTATCCCTTCTTTATTTTTTGTTCCGATCGGGAACCAAATTTCCAACCAAATTAAAAGATCCACTTCTGGCAGGGACAGTGATTTTGTTTTTGGAACTTCTCATTCTAGAAGTAACAACAGGAAATAAACAACCACGACATGTACTTCAGTTTATCCCTGCCATCGGGCTTATGAGTTTTCTTTGGATCTTGCGTTTGTACGAGTTAGCTGAGACAAAAATAGAAAAATTGGCTTCTGTTTCCGTTTTCCTACTCACTTCCCTGTTTGTGTTTTCGAATTCGGTATACTCTCAAGGGATTTTGTCTGGGAAATTTTATGAAACAAAAATGTTTTGTTATCGTGGGATGAATGTTGGTGATTTCCAACCGGCACGAGAGATCGCCGAACAGATAACACCTGAGAAAAAGTACGTTCTCATCAATGCCTTCCATTTTGAAGAAAAATACAATACACGAGGTAGAGTTCTTGCCTCGGATTTCGATCTTGCGATGAAACTCAAGACCTATAAACAAGGGATGGTACGAAACGATAACAAATACCGATGGAAAGAATGGACAGATTTTGATTCCGTTCTTTTATTGAGTGATGTTTGTCCGGATAGTTTTGTAGAAGAAAAATTTGAAAATCGAACAAAAATCTTGAATAGTAAGTCAACGTTACTGTCTACTTACAGAGAGAGTTCCGGTATTGCTTGTCTCCAAGAATATAAATTGCTCAAATAGAGAAAAAATTTTATGAGTATTGCTTCCTTTTCGATCAAACGCCCCATATTCATTTCCTCGTTAGTCATCATTATGGTGATTACGGGATTTATTTCCTTAAAACGAATCGGTGTCGACCTTTTCCCTGACATCAATATTCCCTTTGTCGTGGTTTCGACTGTCTATCCAGGTGCTGGGCCTGAGGAAATCGAAACCTCCATCTCCAAACCATTGGAAGAGGAACTCAGTTCTATCTCTGGTCTCAAACGAATCACCTCGAGAAACCAAGAGGGAATTTCGATGGTGTTTGCAGAATTTAACTTAACCACTGATATCAAATACGCGGAACAACAAGTTCGGGATAAAACCGCTCGAGTCAAACCTCTTTTCCCTGAATCTTCTAAAGAACCACTTGTCCAGAGGTTTGATCCCTCGGACCAACCGATCATGAGGATTTCTCTTTTTGCTGATTTACCAGAAGGTGAACTCTATGATTTGGCAAAAGAAAAAATCAAAACCAAACTAGAGCAGGTGAATAACGTTGGTGCGGTGAAAATCATCGGGGGTTCTCGTCGGGAAATTCACATTGAATTAGATCGTAACAAAATCAATTCCTATCAAGTCCCAGCCATCGCCATTGGAAACCAGATCAAAAACTCAGGTGTAAACATTCCGGCAGGAAAGGTGGAAGGTGGTGATAAAGAAACTTCCTTTCGGACCGTTGCTAAGTATGAATCCTTATCTCAAATTGAAAACACGGTAGTTTCCTTCGGTGGAGAGTTTGGGCGAGGAGTTTTAGTCAAAGACCTTGGCCAAGTGAAGGACACTCTCCAAGACCGCCAAACATTGGGTATGTTATATGCCCCGATTAGTGCAGAAGAACACGAAGAACCTTCCATCATTGGGAAGTTATTATTCAAATATGAACCACCCAAAAAAGAAAGAATCCAGAAAACTGCTCTCTTTTTGGATGTGTACAAACAGTCAGGTGCCAACACCGTAGAAGTGGCCGATGGAATCCTCGGAAAAATTGATACCATCAACGCACAAATCAAAGATTTAAAAGGAGCACCTAAGGTCATTCTGATTCGGGACGGATCCAAATGGATTCGGGCTAATATTGAAGATGTGACCATCGCCATCATCCTTGGGATCTTACTTGCTGTTATTGTTGTTTATCTTTTCCTTGGGAACGTTCGTTCCACCTTAATTACCGGAATGGCACTCCCCAACTCTATGTTAGGTGCCTTTATCATTATGTATGCAATGGGTTTTACCATGAACGTAATGACCCTTCTTGCCCTCTCTCTTGCCGTGGGACTTCTTGTGGATGACGCTATTGTGGTTCGGGAAAATATTTTCCGCAAACTAGAAGAAGGTGAATCGGTGATTGTTGCGGCAAGGAAAGGAACGGAAGAGGTAACCCTTGCCGTCATTGGAACTTCCTTAACGGTGATTGCAGTATTTTTACCCATTGGATTTTTATCTGGAATTGTAGGTCAGTTTTTCAAACAGTTTGGACTCACCGTTGTTTTTGCGATGATCATCTCGTTATTTGATGGTTTGACCGTAGCACCAATGTTATCTGCTTATTTTGCAGGGAAAACGGATATCCATAAAAAGAAAAATTTTGTCCTTCGTAACTTTGATAAGTTCCAAGATTTTCTGGACAAAATGTACGGAATCATTATGAAATTTGCCCTAAAAAAACCTTGGGCTGTGATTTTGTTAACCTTCCTTACATTGATTACTAGTATTTTTTCACTCGCCTTTGTGAAAAAGACCTTCTTACCTGCAAACGACCAAGGTGAGTTTATGGTCAATGTGGAGATGGCTCCAGGAACTTCTTTACAAGGGACAGCGGAAGTGGTGAAAGAAATTCAAAATGCCATCATTAAAACGGTTCCTGAGTTGGAACTTTTGGCAACGGTTGTGGGAAATAGTGATGGTGAATCCAATATTGCAACCATTGGTGTGGCACTCCTTCCTTCCGAATACCGCAAACGCACTACAGGTGATGTCAAAGACCAAATCCGCGAATACCTAAAACAATACCCACAAGCAAGACCGAAAGTGAACGACTATTCGGCGATAGGTGGTGGAGTTCAATATCCATTCAACTTAAACTTAAAGGGTGAAAACTTAAAAGACTTAGAAGCATATTCTTTCAAAGTTATGGAAGAATTACGAAAAATCCCAGATCTTACAGATGTGGACACAACTTACAGAACAGGGAAACCTGAATTCCAAGTTGTACCAAACCGATCCAAAATGCAAACCGTTGGGGTTGTGGCCGGGGTCATGGGAGCCGAACTTCGTTACCATATCGAAGGTGGGGAAGTGGCCAAGTATTTGGAAAATGGAATTGAATATGATGTAAGACTTCGTTTGAAAGAAGACCAAAGAAACTTACGTAAGTCTTTCTATGAAACAAGAGTTCCCAATATCCAAAACCGACTCATTCCTCTGAATGCCATAGCGGATGGAAAAGAAAGTAGTTCCCCTGCACGGATCATTCGGGAAGACAGGTCTCGGGTCGTTCCTATCAATGCAAACTTGGCACCAGGTGGAGCGATTGCCTCGGCTTCGGAAGCAGCCACAAAGATTCTAAAAGAAAAACTTCCACCGCCTCCAGGAATTACGTATACCTTTGTAGGACAATCGGAAGACTTTAAGGAACTTTTACAAAACATTGTCCTTGCATTCGGGATGGCTCTCATCTTCATCTATTTGGTGTTAGCTTCTCTTTATGAGTCTTTTATCACACCGATCACAATCCTTTTTGCCATCCCTCCAGCCATTTCGGGAGCTTTCTTTGCTCTCGCTCTAACCGGTGAGATGTTAAATTTATTCAGTATGATTGGACTCATCCTCCTTATGGGACTTGTGGCCAAAAACTCCATCCTTCTTGTGGACCATGCAATGCTTGCGATGAAAGAACATGGGATGACTCGGGACGAAGCGATCTTCGATGCAGGATCAAAACGACTACGTCCGATCCTTATGACTTCCCTTGCGATGATTGCAGGAACTTTGCCAATTGCTTTGGGGATCGGAGAAGCATCCAAATCAAGAACTGCTATGGGGATTGCGATCATTGGTGGTCTTGTTTTATCTACACTCATCACTCTCATTGTGGTGCCTGCCGTGTTTGGGTACATTGACCGTATTCGCGAAAAAATTGAAGGTGCTTTCCGCCCTGATTATGAAATTCGCCCTGAGGATTTAGAGGACTAAACCTTGATCCTAGGAAATTCTCAGGCATAAATTTAAACTTGCCCAAACTTTGAATTCGGCGTTCTCTTGCTATCATGTCCAGCGAACGCCGAATCTACAAACGAATCTCCGAAAAAGTCCATCTCACCTACCGAGTGATCCAATCGGGAGCCGGTTCTTCTCAGTTTTTACCAAAAGACAAAGGAGAAGGGGATTCCCAAGACATTTCCGAAGGGGGACTGTTGTTTCGCACCAAAGAACCAATGCCACTTGGAACTCGATTGGAATTAGAATTAAGATTCCCTGATGTGAAATACGTTTTGTATCCTAAGGCAAAGGTTGTACGATTGGAAGAATTTGGCGAAGGGGCCTTTTATGAAGTAGGTCTTGAATTCAACCAAATGTTTGATGATGATCAAAAATTATTATTAGAACATATTGCTCGATTAGCAGTTTAATCTGATTTCCTCTTACCACCTCCACCAATTGATTTGTAGGTAACAAACCAATGTTGCAAAGGTTGTTTGTCCTTTTTCGTGGGATTCCCCTCGAACCGATTTCTCTACTCGCCGTATATTCCGAGATTATCAGCAAATTGTATTTTCTTGGATTCGCTTATTGTTTGGCGTATCTCCAAAGTGTGTATTTGGAATGGAATGCGTTAGACCAAACCAATTGTATTTTATCAGCCATCCAACTTGTATTTAGTATTCTCTTGGTATTGACCTCCTTTTTTTATAGAAGGTTTTTTGGTTTTGCTCCCGTCATTGTCCGTTTGACTTTTTTTCTTTTGGTGTTGGTAGAAATTGAAACTGGATTTCATGATCCTACCATTCCTTATTTTGATCCAAGGAATTGGCTTACCATCACCGCCTTACTTGCCACTTCCTCTTTCTTTTATCCAGGCCTTGTTTGGCAGTACATTTTAGAATGGTCTATCGTACTTTTGCTTTATATCATTCGGGTGTACTTTGCCAACCAAACTGTCATTCCGATGGAAACCTGGCGGGAGATGTCCACCATTTTCCCTTTGTTCCTTGTTGCCTTTTTTTTAAACCACTGGTGGTTTCGCACTCGTTACATTGCCGCTTATCGTGGGATGTTATTGGAAGAAAAACGGAGAACATTTTTCCAAGACATCCATGATAGTTTAGGTTCGCAATTAACGGATTTAGTTTTACTCACTCAAAAAATCGAAAAAAAACCGACTGAGATCACAGAGATTCAATTACAAAAATTAAGGCAACTTTCAGAGTCAGCACTTCAATCCTTACGTACGCAAGTCCAAGAAGAAGACCAAAGAGATTTGATCCAAGAATCTTTGTTAGACGGATTGAAACTTTTAGTCAAAAAACGATACAAACTTGTTGGTCGTACGATAAACCTAAAATGGGATTCCATAGGAGATGAGACAATGATCAAAATTCCCGATCCCGAGGTAGCCCATCATATCCTTCAATTCTTCAAAGAAGTGACAACCAATGATTTACGACATGGAAACGGGACTTCTGAATGGAAGATTAATAGAACACCAGATCATATGGTATTCCAATTTGTCACAGAACTAGAAAAATCGAACGGAAATGAAAAGGGTTTGGATATTTATCCTAACAAACAAGAATGGAATGAATCAGGAATTGGCGAACGAGGCCTCCACCAAAGAATCAAATCTTTAAATGGTGACCTTACCATAATAGAATCTCCATACCAGATTCATATGAAACTTCCTATGAGTTTATTTCATATATGAAATCTATTTCCATCGGTATCATCGAAGACAATGTAGATTTTTTACAATCGTTATGCGGTGTCTTAAAACAAAATTCTCATCTAAATTTGGTTACTTGGAATTCAGCTGAAGATTTTTGGACGAATGGACAATCTAGGGAATGGGATTTGCTCATTTTGGACATTGGACTACCTGGTATGAGTGGAATTGATGTACTCAAAACTTACCATACAGTGGAATCGAGAAAAAGCCTTGTGATTTCCGCCTTACAAACGGATGACGCTATCTTTTCAGCACTTCGGAATGGAGCTTCTGGGTATATTTGGAAATCAGAGTTGGACTCTCTTCCAGAGACCATTCAAACCATTTTGGAAGGGGGAAGTGTGATTTCGCCTTCGATTGCCGCAAAAGTATTGTTAAGTTTTCGAAAACCTCAGACTTTTTCCGATCCTTCTGGGGTTGGCGTTGAAGTTCTCACTCCGAGAGAAAGACAAATTTTGGAACTGATTGTAGAAGGGGACAACCCAAACCAGATTGCTTCTTTATTTGGAACAACTGTTGGAACTGTCCGCCAACAAATCAAAGCCATCTACAAAAAACTTCAGGTGAATACTCGGGTGCAAATGCTAAAAAAAGCTCGCCAATTTGGAATTTTTTAAAGGGATATAAAATTCTAATTTATACCATCTGGTAAATGGACACCGACTGAAAACTTGGTTATACTATCTCATCAACTTACCAGAATACAAACAAATGCGACTAGAATCGATTCATTGGATCTCTGCTCTCCTCATCAAACTAAGGCTAGTTTTATGGTTTGGAGTGTACTTAGCGCTTGTATTTCTGATGAATTGGGTTTTATAAAGGGAAATCCAAAAAACAAAAACACCCGTTCGGGAAGGTTCCTTTCTTTCCTTTTTATACCATTTGGTAGATAGACAGCGACTCTCGTCTCTGTTAGCATTATCTGAAGAATCCCAGTCTGTCCTACCCTGGCTGGCGAATAGCGTAGAATTTCCATTTAACATTCCATTGCTTGGTGCAAGTGCCATCGTGTTCGAGACCACGGTGGTATTTTTTTTTCAGTCCATCAAACGTTTGATTTCTTTTAAGAGTGTGGATTGGCCCGACATCAGCTTTGTTTCCGATTCTAGGATGGCCTCTTTTTTTCCTGGGCGCATAAAAAACTGTTCTAAAACCGCTTCTCTTAGAGTTTCTTCAAACCACATCCGGGTTTGGTTTTCTCTATTCTTCACATAATACCCGTTTGATTTTGTAGTCGAAATATAATCTAAAACCAACTTCCAGATTTCTTCGATTCCCTTTCCTCCGATCCCACTACAAGTGGTGGCCCTTGGTGTCCATTTGGATTCGGGAGCCGGGAAAAGGTGGAGGGCCGATTCATATTCGACCCGGGCCCGCATGGCAAAGGGTTCATTGGGCCCGTCCGCTTTATTGATAGCAATGAGGTCAGCCATTTCCATAATTCCCCGTTTGATCCCTTGGAGTTCGTCTCCGGCACCGGCAAGCATGAGTAATAAAAAGAAATCCACCATGGAATGGACTTGGGTTTCGGATTGTCCTACTCCCACAGTTTCGATAATGATGGTGTCAAACCCTGCTGCCTCACAAAGATACATGGACTCTCTTGTTTTTCTAGCAACTCCTCCCAAAGAACCACTGCTAGGTGAGGGCCGGATAAAGGCATTTTCTGATTTGGAAAGAATTTCCATCCTTGTTTTATCACCAAGGATGGAACCTTTGGTACGTTGGCTACTGGGATCAATGGCAAGGACCGCAAGTTTATGGTTTTGTTCCAGGAGATAACTTCCAAAACTTTCAATAAAGGTAGACTTCCCAACGCCGGGAACACCTGTGATTCCCATCCGGATGGAATTTCCCACTTTTGGCATCACAAGCTCTAAGATGGCTTGGGCTTTGTCGTTATGTGCTTCTAAATTACTTTCTACAAGAGTGATGGCTTTGGAAAGATGGGTGCGGTTCCCAGAAAGAATTCCTGTCGCTAGTTCCTCTACGGAGATTTCTTTGCGGTTAAGAGTTTTTCTTTGGTCACGGATGTAAGGAGAAATGGCTGGGGCATCGGCGACACCGGGGTTGACAGAAAGTGCCGATTTGGGATTCGCAATATCGGAATCCTGATTCTTTTTGCCAATGTCCTCGTTTGGTGTTTCCATATTAGTTGATTCTTTGTGAAAGATCCTAAAAGACACCAATCTGCTGAAGGGTTTTTTCAGCAAATCGGTGTTTGGTGGGATAAGCCCCTTGTCTAATTTTGAACTTAGGCGGCTCTTCTTTCGCCAAGGAGTATGTTCAGAATTTGTTTGGCAGCTTCTGAGATCACAGTTCCCGGTCCAAAAATAGCAGTTGCTCCTGATTTGTAGAGGAAGTCGTAATCTTGTGCAGGGATCACCCCACCCACAACCACGAGTACATCTTCTGCACCCAGTTTTTTTAATTCCTCAATCACTTGTGGAACAAGGGTTTTGTGACCAGCAGCAAGAGAGGACACACCCAAGATATGACAGTCATTTTCTACTACTTGTTTGGCGACTTCAGCCGGTGTTTGGAACAAAGGCCCGATATCAACGTCAAAGCCCATATCAGCAAAACTGGTGGAGATCACCTTGGCGCCACGGTCATGTCCGTCTTGGCCCATTTTGGCCACCATGATTCTTGGGCGGCGTCCTTCTAGTTTTGCAAATTCATCGGCGAGGGACCTTGCTTCGATATACCCTTTGTCTTCGGAAATTTCAGAGGAATACACTCCAGAGATGGAACGAATCACAGCTTTGTACCTCCCAAATACTTTTTCCATTGCATAAGAAATTTCACCAAGAGAAGCTCTTTTTCTGGCAGCATCCACTGCAAGTTCGAGGAGATTTCCATTCCCTGTTTCTGCACATTTGGTGATAGCGTTTAACGCAGCTTCTACGGCTGTGTTATCTCGATCTTTTTTCATTTGTTCCAAACGTTTGATTTGGGCAATCCGAACGGCAGTATTGTCAATGTCTAAAATATCAAGAGGGGCTTCCTTATCCAAGCGGAACCGGTTCACACCCACGATCACATCTTTTCCAGAATCGATACGGGCTTGTTTTCTTGCAGATGCTTCTTCAATACGCATCTTAGGAATTCCAGTTTCAATCGCTTCCGCCATTCCACCTAACTTTTGTACTTCGGTAATCAGGGCCCAAGCTTTGTGGACTAAATCGTTTGTGAGTTTTTCTACATAGAAGGAACCACCCCAAGGGTCGATGACTCGGTGGATATTGGTTTCTTCTTGGAGATAAATTTGTGTATTTCGTGCAATCCTTGCCGAGAAGTCGGTAGGGAGGGCAATGGCTTCATCTAGTGCGTTTGTATGTAAGGATTGTGTGTGCCCAAGAGCTGCCGCCATCGCTTCGATACAAGTCCTTCCTACGTTGTTGAAAGGATCTTGTTCGGTGAGAGACCAACCCGATGTTTGGCAGTGTGTCCGTAGAGCCAAAGACTTAGTCGATTTGGGTTGGAACTGGTTCACAATCTTTGCCCAAAGAAGCCTTCCCGCACGCATCTTGGCAATCTCCATAAAATGGTTCATTCCAATTGCCCAGAAAAAAGAGAGGCGAGGAGCAAATTCATCTACAGAAAGTCCAGAAGCAATTCCTGTTTTGATGTACTCCCATCCATCGGCGAGTGTGTAGGCAAGTTCCAAGTCCGCAGTGGCACCTGCTTCTTGCATATGGTAACCCGAAATGGATATCGAATTAAACTTAGGCATGTACTTGGAAGTATAACCAAAGATATCGGCAATGATTTTCATGGAATGTTTCGGTGGGTAAATGTAAGTGTTACGCACCATAAACTCTTTCAAAATATCATTTTGGATGGTACCGGAGAGTTTGTCTTTGGATACACCCTGTTCTTCTGCCGCCACAATGTAGAAGGCAAGAACTGGGATCACGGCACCATTCATAGTCATGGAAACAGACATTTGGTCGAGAGGGATTTGATCGAAGAGGATCTTCATATCCAAAACCGAATCGATGGCCACACCGGCTTTTCCCACATCTCCCACCACACGGTCATGATCAGAGTCGTAACCACGGTGAGTGGCAAGGTCAAAGGCAACGGAAAGTCCCTTTTGTCCAGCAGCTAAGTTTCTTCGGTAAAAGGCATTGGATTCTTCGGCTGTGGAGAATCCGGCATATTGGCGGATGGTCCAGGGTTTATTCACATACATGGTGGAATAGGGACCCCGTAAGTAAGGTGGGATTCCCGCCGCGTAGTTTAGGTGTTCCATTCCCTCCAAATCAGTCTTCGCATAACGAGATTGGATGGAGATCCCTTCTGCCGTTTGCCAAAGCGAAATGGATTTGGAATCCGGCTGAGGAGAACTGAAAGAAAGAGGGATTTTTGAAAAATTAGGTTTGTTCATTTTATTTCCCGATCCATTTGGTTTGGGCTTTTTCCATAAATTCCACGATGTTTCGTTTCATATGGATGAAGTCGTCGATTCCGAGTGATTCTGCTTGGGTGATGAGATCTTTTGGGTATCCTGCCAGAAGTTTCCAAGAATTGGTGAGTTGGGATTTCATCTCCGCGGCAAATTCAGGAAGGTAGGTCGCATATTCTTCGTCAGACGAACAAAGGACAACGATTTCGCATCCCTCTTCTTTTGCCTTTGTGACCCCTTCTTTTACAGAAGAAAATCCTAAGTTGTCTATGATTTCATATCCAAGGCAACCGAGGAAATTGGAGCTAAAACCAGCACGAGCTTTTCGCATGGTCAGATCCCCAATCGTAAGTAAAAATACTTTGGGAAGTTTTTTGCCAGAAGCCACATGATTATCTGTGAGATTTCTCCACTTATCAAATTCATAGGAAAGACGAACCGGCAAAAGACGCAAGTAACTGGTTTGTCCTTTGGTATTGATATTTTCTTTCGTAACTTCTAAAGAACTTTTTAATTCTGGATGTCTTTCTGAGGCGAGGGGATACTGGTTGGTTCCCAGTAAAATTTCTTTTTTGTTGGCAAGGGCATTTCTTTTTTGATTGGCTCTTGTAGAAATTTCCTTTTGGATGGTTCCTTTTTTGAGTGCTTCTCCAAACCCACCATCTTTCTCCAAATCCTGGAATTTGGCCCAAGCCGATTCAGATAGTTTTTTTGTAAGCACTTCTAAGTAATAAGAACCTGCTGCAGGGTCTTCTACCTTGTCGAGGAAGGATTCATAACGAAGTAGAAGTTGTGAATTCCTTGCAATTCTTTTGCCTAACTCTTGTTGTGCGGAGTATTCGGAATCAAATGGTAATACAGTAACAAAGTCTGCCCCACCCATTACCGCCGACATGGCAGTAGTGGTTCCACGTAACATATTGACATAAGGATCATATGCCGTGAATTGAAAATTGGAGGTTCTTGCGACAATCAGTGCAGGAAGGGATTCCCCAAGTCCGACTTGGTAAGCATTTAAGATTTCTGTCCAAAGGATGCGGAATGCACGGAATTTTGCGATTTCTGTGAAATAATCAGAACCAATTCCCATCCAAAACCAAACATTGGCTGCCGCATCTTCAATTTTCACACCTGCATCAAGATGACGGTTTAAATAATCCACACCCCAAGAGAGAGAATAAGCTAATTCTTGGCCAATGGATGCACCTGCATCTCTCAAATAATAACTATGAATTCCCACTCCGGAAAACCCTTTGGTTCCCGCAAGCGAAGCGAATGTTTTACCTATTGAGTTTTCTTCGGTTCCTAGTTCTCCGTTTTTTAATGCGGATCCATATGGGTCAAAGTCACTGAATACAGTGTTATGCGAAGAAGTAAATTTCTTTAATGAGTCGGAGAAGGTTGGTGTTTTTTCTTCTAGAGATACAACCAAGGGAAGATTCCCAGTAAGGCCAACCAATCGTTCTAGGTCATTAGAAGATCCAATCTTTAAGCCAGGCAATTTCCCATTCTCCCCTTGGGAGATAAGAATCACGGCATCGGCTCCTTTTTTGGAAAGATCAGTCAGTTCGGATTCGGAGGTTATGGTTTCTGTGACATTCCAACCATTGGTTCGTTTGTATACTCGAGGGAGGTCTGAGATATCTTCTTTGCGATAAAAGGGTTCGATTTTGAAACCTTCTTCTGTTTCCCAAGTGACCTTGTCCCAAGGGTTACCTTTTAAATCTTTTAGGATTTGGTTTTTCCAATCCTCAGTAGAAACTTCAGGGAAGTCTGAAAATAGAAATTCGTTCAATTTATTCCTCTACGATTTGGTAATCTTCCATATAACCTGGGAAGTCGCCTAACCCACGTGTGAAGGTGAATTTTGCCGGATAAACAACAAGACGTTTACCTGACTGTAAAAAAGTTCCAGATAGTAGTGTGAAAGGGGAGGCAACAATAAAGGCCGCAGTCCCAAGCACCGTACCGGCAAGACCCATAGGTCGCGCTACAATCAAATCGATCAACATTTCGCCACCAGAAGGAACTTCTCTAGCAGATAAAGTCTGGGTCCAAAGGAGACAGATTAAGAAAAGGATGGACAAGGGTCGTGTTTGTTTCATAGGCTGATCACTCGGGCTTTCATCTGATGAAATCTCGAGAATGATCTCCCTGTAAAGTAAGAAATATGGCTAAAGAAATTGTTTTGTTTGTTCTCTATTCTATTGTGCATCTGCTTGCGATCGCTACGATCACAAAACAGGATGTTTTTTATCTCCCTTCGAAAATCATTCCCATCCTGATTCTCATTGTAGCACTCTTCCGTTACTTCCCTAGTTTGGGGAAACGTGGGAAATTGGTGGCTGTAGGACTTGTGTTTTCTCTTTTTGGAGATAGTTTCCTTGCTCTTCCCAAAGAAGGTTTTTTTGTATTTGGCCTTGGTTCCTTTCTCATCGCTCAGTTGATTTATTCCTATGCCTTCACTTTGGATTCGAAAATCAAACCTATCCTAGCCATTCCCTTTTTACTATTTGGTTCCTCCTTCTTTCTTGTTCTTGTGCCAAAACTAGGTGCTCTTCTCATTCCAGTAGGGGTTTATATTTCAGCGATTTGTCTTATGGGATGGCGAGCAGCTGCTAGGAATTCAGTTTCCAAACCATTTTATTTAGGCCTTTTGGGTGCCTTGGTTTTTATCCTTTCTGACTCCATCATTGCCTATTCGATGTTTCTAAAACCAGAAATGGACAGATTCACTGCATCAATGGGAATTATGGTAACGTATTATATCGCTCAGGTCCTCATCTACTCAGCCACAAAGGCGGAAGAGTTGGATGTACAATCAGTGAAAAATACTTGATTCACTTGAAACACGAGAGTATCGTATCTATGGTTTTGAATAACCAGGGAATGGGATTATGAAATCACTAAAAAAAACATCCTTTATTGAAGCAGTTGCAGCTGCGATTGAACATGAGGTTCAATGTTTCAATTTTTATCTAAAACTTTCAGAAAGTTTACCAGAAGGTCAAATTAGAGAATTGTTCAGCCAACTTGCGTTAGATGGTGATGAACATATTAAATTCATCAAAGAAATCTATAAAAGTGCGGAAGGGAAAGAACTTCCCAACTTAAAACAACTTTCTGAAATTGAGAAGTTTCATTCCTCCACCATCCAGAAGGTAATGGACAGGCTTGATCGAAACAAAAACGAAGAAGTCAAAGCAGACGAAAGAAAAGCGATCGAACTTGCCATTAGAGAAGGGGAAGATGCGCGTAATTTTTACGCTACCATTCGGAACAAATTCCAAGATCCAAAAATCAATCTGTTATTTCAAAAATTAGCAAATTTTAATGAATCCAACAATTCATTGTTAGAAGCCCAAGCAATGGCTATGGAACAGTCGACACCTGCTGACCAAGTTTTCTATTGGGAAGATGAGGAACTGATGGAGCAGGTGAATCGTTCTGCAAAAGCTGCTTCTAAACCAAAAGTCTCGAAACCATCACCAAAACCACAAACCGCAAAAACAAAACCATCTGCTAAAAAAACTTCTAAACCAGCTGCAAAACCAGCAAACAAGAAGTCGGTGAAAAAAGCCGCTAAAAAGGCAGTGAAAAAAGTTGTAAAGAAAGCGGTGACAAAATCAAAACCTGCAAAAAAGAAAGGTAAGAAAAAATAGTGAAATACCAAGTTACCCATTCATTTCCCGTTCCCCTTGAAAAACTTCTTCATGCGAGAGAGGAAAGATACAAACATTTGGATCAGTTTCCTGATTTGAAAAATGTAACTCTACTAGAAGAAACGAAAGAGGGGAATATCATTCGTCAAAAACGAAAGGTAAGTTTGGAAGGATCTATGCCTGCCGTACTTTCGGCAGCCCTCAATGACCTTTCGCTTTTAGAAGAATCCACTTTTGACATTACAACCAACACTCACGAGTTCAAAATTGCGCCTCCAGGGAAAGACAATGTGTTCGTGATCAAAGGGAAAAGTAAATACGAAGCGGATGGGGCGGAGTCCAAACGTTCGTATGATGTGGATGTGGTTTCCAGTCTTCTATTTGTCTCTCCGATTGTGGAAAAAGCAATTGAAGAAATTCACAAACATAGTTTAGAAAAAGACAGAAAATCCATCGCCAAATTTTTGGGGGTTGAATCCTAAGTAGAAGTGAAGTCTTCTTCTCCTACCTTTTTACGATCTGTTTTAGAACTCAATTTGACGATCCTCATTATGGGGAACGTCACTTTGTTTGCCAAACTCCTTCCATTCCCTGCAGTCACGATCATCTCCGGTAGAGCCCTTTTTTCTGTTCTTATCCTTGGTTTGTTTTTTTGGCTTCGTGGTAAGTCCGTCTCTTACCGGAGTTTTAAGGACTTTTTATCGGTTTTTGGAATCGGAATTCTTTTTGCACTGCATTGGGTGACCTATTTTCATTCCATCCAGGTTTCCACTGTGGCTGTGGGGATGTTGTCACTTTTCACCTATCCCGTGTTTTCTGCTATTTTAGAACCATTGTTTGGTGGAAAACGCCCCGACCCCTTTGCCTTCTTCATCGCTTGTTTCTCTTTTTTTGGACTTTTTTTAATTGTACCTGATCTATCTTGGGACAACCAAATGTTCCAAGGAGTTGTTTGGGGAGTGGTTTCGGCAGTCCTTTATGCCATTCGCAATTTGCTCACAAAAGAAATGCATGTGCACTATCCAAGTTCCCAGATTCTTTTTACCCAACTGATTGCCACAAGCCTTGTCCTGCTTCCTTTTGCTGATGGTCTTTTTGTGATGCTCGCGGAACCCAAATACCTTGTATTCCAAGTGGTTCTTGCAGGAGTCTTCACTTCCCTGGCTCATACCATTTGGATTCGTAGTTTGTCCAATTTGTCTGTCACAACCGCAGGGACTTTGTCTACGCTAAGCCCCATTTACGGAAGTTTGGCGGCCTGGTATTTTTTAGGGGAGGTCCCTCCCAATAGGCTTTGGTTAGGTGGTGGTGTGATTCTTTTTTGTGCGATTTTAGAAGTGTTTCGAAAACAAGCGGAGAGTGGGAAAAAAGAAGAGGAGAAATTGATTTAAGAATTCTCCTCCTTTCCTAGATGTTTAAACTTATATTTTTGGACTGTATTTTTCCAATAACTCTTCCAAAATTTGGGGAGGTGTTTCAAAAAAAGGATGGTCTCGAAATATTTCTTGGTATTCAAGTCTTTTGAAATCTTCGTATTCGCAATGTAGTTCTTTCACCTGTTCTTTTAGGCGGCGAACGAGTGGCATAGAAAAACGAGGATTCGTCGGATCGATCCAACCATTGTTTTGAAAACTTTTCATTTTTTTGGAACAACGACAGGGATTTTTTTCATTTATGAGTCCACATTTATCATCCATAAATGTATAGAGATCTTTTCTGGCTCGACTCAAACGTTTGCGAAAAGCTTCATTCGAAATATCTAATAATTCCGAACTTTCACGATCACTTAGTCCCATTAAGTCGGCAAGAATGAGTGCGGTCCGTTGTTCTCGGTCCAAACAAAGTAACATCCCCAAAGTGCAAGAAGCCTTTGCTTCTTCTATTAAAACTAAGTTTTCTGGACTAAATAGTTCGTTTGCCGGAATTTCTAAATTTGGCATTTTTTCTAATTCATTTGCATAATCAGAAAAACCAGTTGTTATTTCTTCTAAACGTCCTCTTTTCCCATTTAACGCGTGATTTACGGAAATCCGATAAGCCCACGTTTTAAAGCTGGCTCGTGTTGGATCGTATGCAGCAAGGTTCGTTGCAATTTTCAGTAGCACTTCTTGGGTATGATCTTCTGCTTCTTGTGGATTTAACAAAATACGACGAATGACATTATAAATCCAAGATTGGACTTTGGAAAGTAAAGATTCCAAAGCACGGCGGTCTCCCGTCCGTGCCCTTTCGATGAGGTTTAGTTCTTCTTCACTACTTGTTTTCATTAGAGTGATTGCCGTTCAAACATTTCAAAGACCAAAGTCTGTTTCATCAAGGCGAAAAATTCTTTTCCTGTTTCTGAGTTCTGAAGTGTCTCACCTGCCTTATGGCAATCTTCTACATTCTCCCAGTACAAAAGATCCAAAAGAATTCCTTCTCTGGTTTTGGACCGGAACGCTCGCCATGCCAAAAAACCCGGTTGGTTTTGCAAAAGTGGTAACATTTGTTTCCGCATCTGGTGATATTTTTCTGTATCCTCAGCTGCACATTCAATGATGGCGATTTCGATTGCCGTTGATTGTGGTAAACTTTCTAAGGTCAGTAAGTCTTGGCCTTGGTTTTTTAAACTTTCTAACATGATCTGTGTCTCCTTTGTGAGGGTTTCGACCTCTATAATGGATACACAAAAAAAGGAGAGTTGTGACAGAACTGGGGAAAAAAACTTCTAGAAGTTCCCTTGTGTAATTTCCTTCTCATGGATTAATAAATAACAAAACCTTTATCCTATCTGAACGATTTGTCATTGGAAAAAATCCTCCAAAGGGTATCAAAACCTAACAAAAATAGACTGAAATTTTCACATTTCTGTTTGACAAACCTCTAGTTTTCTAGTTTTTACTATCCTCTTGTAGAAATAATATATTTCTACAAGAGGAGAAAGTGTGAAAAAAATTAGTTTCATCTTGGCGTTGGCAGTATCTATTACCGTTTTTCATTGTAAGTCGGGTGATAAAACGACCCTTGAAGATTCAAGGACGATCTTAGAGGGAAATTGGATTTTAACAAATAATTGCGCAACAAACCCTAGCCCGAGTGCCACAGCTTGGCTTGTCATTAGCAACAACCGGGATATCAAGTCTTGTTACAAAAGTAATAGCTCTGTTGTGAAAGGGTTACTTATCAAACAAAGTGAAGGAAATTACAATATCGATTGGTCAGAAGGTCCTGCATCAACTGCACAATATCCGGTGGGTGGCCCTTTGAATTTATTTGGAATGACCACACAAGGATCTACTGTTTGTTATACTCGTGTTAAGAGTGCCAAACAAAACCCTCCGACATTTTGTAAGTAAAAAAGTTTTGTTACAAATGGAGTTTTGTTGTTAAGATGAAACTCCCCCGCGCCACCGATGGTAGCGGAAATCCTTTCGCAAAGCGAAAGATTGGAGCGGACAGCGGGATCGCCTAATGGACAGTATGTGAAAATTGATTTCCGTTGGCGAGGCGCCCGCAAAGTTTACCAAAACTTCAAAATCATTCATGTAAGTGGTGGATGACTTGGATTAGTTTTTCTTGGACTTCTCTTGCAATTTTTTCGAGTTCAGGATTTTGGACCAGTTTGGTCATGGTCATAGGGTCGAAGATGGAGACTTTGGTTTCACCATTTTTTTCTTCAGTGACGACTACGTTGCATGGCAACAAAAGTCCAATTTCATCAGCGGTTTGGAGGGCTTTGTGCGCAAAACCAGGGTTACATGCTCCAAGGATGGTGTAACGTTTGAAATCTACGCCGATTTTTTCTTTGAGAGTGTTTTTGACATCGATAGTGGTAAGAACTCCGAAACCTTCTTTTTTTAGGGCTTCGGTTGTATCTGTGATGGTATCTTCAAAATTTTTTTTTCTGTGAACGGTGAGTCCTAACATAAATCCTCCGCTGGGTCTATACCCCATAGGGTATATGGGATTAAGGAACTTGCAAGAGAATTTTACTTAATGCAAAAAAAAGATCATTCTTTTTTAGGAAGTTTTTGCATTTCTTCCACGCTCGGAAGTTGTTTTGAGATATGACGGATTTCCCCAGAGGCATTGAGGAGAAAGTATTGAGGGAGAGGTTCTGTTTTTAGAGAAGCAAATCTGTCATCCAAAATCAGAGTTTGGAACTCTTGTTCCCTTGGGGTGTAGTTGAGGAGAACATAAGTGCCAAGGTCTGGTTTCCCTTCGCCGCATTCCAAACCCTGTAAGATTTCGCATCGGGATTTGGTAACAGCAAGGAGGATGAGTTTTCCTTCTCTGGAGGCTTGTCCAAAAGCAAAGGATTTGTTGTGGCCCCAGTGGATTTCTTGGCTAACCATTTCGTTGATTTTAATATAACCAAACACAAGTAATAAAATGAAAAGTGGCATGGATAAAAAACCAAGTAGGTAAAAAACACGGGAATATTTCTGCATACAAGGCAATGGAACCGAAACACCCAGTTCTCGCCAAGTTGAATTTTTCATTGTTTATAAACAAAGAAAGTTTAAAAAAAACTACACCTCTTTATTCCCATAACAAATCTGGTTTAAAGAGAGAAACCTTAGGAGAAATCAATGGAGATTTGGTATACCGAAAAATTGGAATTAGAAAAAGGGCGTGCGGTCAGTTACCGGGTAACAAAAACAATCGAAAGCCTACAATCTCCGTTCCAAAAAATCGATATTTTTGAAACACAATCCTTTGGACGAATGTTTACACTTGATGGTGTAACAATGGTTACTAACAAAGATGAACATTCTTATCATGAAATGATTGCCCATATCCCTATGATGAGCCATCCAAATCCGGAATCTGTCCTTGTGATCGGTGGGGGAGACGGGGGAACCGTTCGTGAGGTTTTAAAACACCCATCTGTCAAAGAAGTTGTGTTATGCGAGATTGACAAAGCAGTTGTGGATATTAGTTATAAATATTTTCCTGAATGTGCTGACGCAATGAAAGACCCTAAGGTAATTCACCATTATGATGACGGAGCTAAATTTGCTCGTGACAACAAAGGTCGTTTTGATGTAATCCTTGTGGATTCAAGTGATCCGGTAGGTCCTGCGGAAGTTTTATTCAAAGAGCCGTTTTTTCGAGATATGGCAAGTGCCTTAAAACCAACAGGAATCATTGCTACACAAGCAGAATCTTTTTGGTATCATGGCGATGTGATCTCATCCCTCTTTGATTTTATTCCTAAAATTTTTCCTGAGTATGGATATTATTACACAACCATTCCTACTTATCCTTCTGGAATCATTGGGTTTACTTTTTTATCGAATGCGATTGATCCTTATTCGGTAACACCAGATCCAAAACGAGTTCCTAAAGGCCTCAAATATTACAGTCCTGAAATTCACAAAGCGGCTTTTGTTCTTCCTGAATTTGCAAAAGCGTATATCAAACGAAAAGGATAAAACTTTGTGAAAAAGATTCCTGCCTTCTTTTTCCTCTCTTTTGTTTTTTCTTTATCTGGGCCTTACGTTCTTTGGGCCCAGGAAACAAAAGCAACGAAATTAGAATTAGAGGCGGAATCTTATGACGAACGTGGGTATCCAAAAAAAGCAGAAGAACTTCGTTCGAAAGTGAAACGGCTTCGGTCTGAACAGTTCCAAAATCGGGACAAAGCAGAGAATGCTTATCCGGCTACTTCTAACGTACCGGCAACTAACGAGGGTTCTCTGGGATTCCGTCAAGGAACATGGGAGATTGGATTTCGTGTTTTAGGGCAAATTGGGGCTTTTTCATCGGGAAAAGAATGGGCCTTGGATGATGGTCGTATTGCTTTTCAAGCGGGGACTCCGTATTATCCCCGGTCGCAGATTGGTTATCAAAATATTCGAACTCTTCCCTACCAGTATGATTTAGAAAAAAACCAAGGTTCTGCTTCCTTTTCACCACGAGTGGTATACAAACACAAATCTGCTAAGTGGGGGATGGAATATGTTTATTTCCAATTCCAAACAACAAACGATTTTATTTCATTAGGATATCTAGGTGGAAACCAATCCGCTTTCCATGCTGATCGACTGTATAGCGCAGAACACAAGTTAGTTTTGAAAATTTATGAAGATTTATACAAAAATATTGGATATAGCTGGGATTTTGGATTAAGAGCGGGTTCCTTTCATACAAATTCTGTTTTTAATTCCCAAACTTTGGGACAAACAGGGATCATGCGAGATTCAATGCGTTACCTTGCACCAAGTACGGGATTTCGATTTTATCATAAACTGGGTGAAGGTTTTTCTTATGAATTGGGAGGAGAAATGTTTTTTACTCCTATGGGTAGACTCCAATACCGAAGAGACATCTTAACCCAAACGGGTGGTGTACCACGGTTTGCGGAAGGTGTCACGACTAGAGAGGAAGCCTATTCTTTGTTTTCGGAAAAACCATTACAAACCACTATTGTTGGACTTGATTTGTTGGCGCAGGCCAACTGGCAACCGTTAGACCATCATAAATTCAATATCGGATTTCAAATCATCCAATACATCTGGAGAACAAATGAATCTTATGCACCTGGAATTCGTGCTTTGAATGAAGAGTCCTTTGTATCGGGAGTTCGAGATTATTATTTGAGTTCTGCATTTTATGAAGCGGATGGTCGGGACAAACGTCCTTCCAGAAGTTACTTAATTTCGAATTTTTACTTTGGGTATACTTATGTTTTTTAAGTTAAGGTTTCATCTTTTCATCTTTTTCCTGGTTTCTTTTTTGGGATATGGATGTGGGATTTCGCTTCGGGTGTACAGACCTTTCCCTCAAGAAATTGCTTTTGACTATGTCAAAAAAATGGATCATATTGAAATTTTTGTGAAAGATGAAAATCGAATGAAGATGGGTGTTTACGATGGGTATTTTGCAAACCCCGAAGGACTTCCCAATGAATATGGACCACTTTCTTATTTAATTCGGAAGGAACTTTCCATCCGCGGAAATCGTTTCCCCTTGCTTCTTGATCGGGGTGGAAAGATTTTTATTGATGAATACCAACTTGTATCTTTAGATAGATGTTCCAAAAACTTAAGTTTTGTGAAGATGAAGGCAAGGATTCAAATTCTTGGGGCTTCGGAAGAAACATTTTCCTTCTATGATGAAATTGATTCGCGTGTGACCAATTGTTATTTAACAGGAAGTATACTAACAGTGGTTCCGTTGTTATGGTATGTTCCTTACAATGGATTTAGAGGGAATCGGGAAGACCAACTAAACCAACTGGGAAGAAATTCATTGACCGAATTTTTTACGAAGTTGGAACTTGTTTCAGGGTTTAATCAAAATTCTCAAGTGGAACCAATCCCAGAACCACCGCCAGTAAAACCCAAAACAACTCCCACCAAACAAGAACCAGTGGATCCTAAACTAAAGGAAATTATGGATAGTTTATGAGGTTCCAAGTTTTGATCATCCTTCTGTGGTTGGGATTTAACCTTTCTCACTGTTATTCATTAGAAAAACCATACAACTATGGAAACCCATATTTACCAAGCCCTGAATTTACTGAAGACGACCCACAATTTGAAGAAGGGGAACCGATTTGGATTTTGGACCAAACAGGGAATTGGATTTTTTCTCTTCCTTCCAAACTGGTTCTTTGGAATCGAAAGGCTGACAACCATCATATCTCTAAAGAAACCAAAGAGTATTTGATTCGTTATATCAAAGAAAATAATTTACGAGATGTTAAAGTTCGTTTCAACCAATACGCTCCACTTTCAGAATGGAAACGACTCCCCAAAAATAAAAATATAAACCCACTCGTTCGTTATTTTTTTGGATCCATTTCATTATTGGCTTATACTTTTTTACCTGGTCGTTTGTTTGCGGGAACGATCGGTGGGGATCACTACAATTCCTTTACAAACACAATCAATGTGTATTCGGATCTGCCTCCTGTTGTCATCCATGAAGGTGGTCATGCCAAAGACTTTGCACAAAGAGAAAAAAGAACACTTTATGCCATCGTTTATGCCATCCCTGTGGTTGGTGCCTTGTATCATGAAGCCCGTGCTTCTGATGATGCCCTCAATTATTTTGCAGAAAAAAATGACAAAGAACAGTTAGATTCCTCTTATGAATTGCTCACTCCTGCCTATGCAACATACGTAGGAGGAGCCATCGGGGATGTGGTAGCCAATCCCATCACGGCAGTGGCTGTCATTCCTGGTCATATTTATGGTCGTTATAAAAAACGAGACATTGACAAGGAAATAGAAAAACGAAAACAGAAGATCCAAATGAAGGAACCCAAGTGAACCCAAGGTCTAATTTCATTCAAAAATTCAATTCTCGTAGAGATACTTTGCGGTCTCTTCTTTGCATTGGTCTCGATCCCGAATTGGAAAAGTTACCAAAGGTTAGTTTGGAATCAAAAGCCCCTCTTGTCCATTTTACTGAAACCATTATCCGTTATACAAATTCCTATGCAGCTGCTTGGAAACCCAATGTCGCTTTTTTTGAAAGGTTAGGGGCCGAAGGATATTTTGCTTTAGAACATATGGTGCGTGTGATGAAGGATGTATCTCCAGAAGTCCCCATTGTGATGGATGCCAAACGAGGTGATCTTGCCAATACATCCAAAGAGTATGCTAAGTATTTTTTTGAAACATTGGGAGTGGATGCTCTGACTGTAAATCCATACATGGGCCGAGATAGTCTCGTCCCATATTTGGATCTGGGTGGATATATTTTTGTTCTCGGACTCACATCAAACCCTAGTTCACAAGACTTCCAAAAACAAAAACTTTTGGGTAAGGATCTCTACTTATACGAAGAGGTAAGTGACCAAATGGCAAGGCTTGGAGAGGAATATCCAAACCAAATCGGACTTGTTGTGGGGGGAACCCATCCTTCTGAGATTCAATCGTTACGAACCCGTCACCCAAATATGTATTTTCTCATCCCGGGGTTTGGTGCCCAAGGGGGGGATTTAAAATCCATTGTGAAAGCATCGGGGAATCGTTCTCTCATCAATTCATCAAGAGGGATCACTCTTAGTTCCTTAGAGGAAAATTACGGACAAGTTGCACAAAAGAAAGCGGAGGAAGTGCATAAAGAAATGAACCAACTCTTTCTCTAATGGTCTAATGACCAAAAAGGGAAACTAGTGAAAGAAACTTTAGCTATTGTTGGAACAGGGATCGCAGGTCTTGGCTCCGCATATTTTTTAAAAAATGATTTTGATTTAACTATTTTTGACAGTGCCGATTATATCGGAGGTCATACGAATACGGTGATGGTGAAAGAAGATGGGGTAAACATTCCCATTGATACGGGATTCATTGTCTTCAATCATGTGACTTATCCCAACCTTCTTAGACTTTTCCAAACATTAAATGTTCCGACAAAAAAATCGGATATGTCATTTAGTGTCCAACATGATCCCACCAAATTAGAGTTTTGTGGTTCTGGTCTTTCGGGATTATTTGCTCAGAAAAAAAATCTATTTCGACCTCGGTATTTGAAGATGTTACTGGAGATCGATCGGTTTAACAAATCCGCTCCAAAGATTTTAGACGATCCAAAGTATGATGATTGGAACCTGGGTCGGTACATGGAAACATTCGGGTATGGAAAAGACATTTTAAACTTCTATTTAATCCCGATGAGTTCAGCGGTTTGGTCGACCCCTCCCGATTTGATGTTAGAATTTCCCGCTAAGTCCCTCATTCGATTTTTTTATCACCATGGATTTTTAGGGCTGAACACGCAACACCAATGGTATACGGTGGACGGTGGGTCTCATGAGTATATCAAACGTATCGTCCCACCGATCCAAGACAGGTTTCGTTTGAATTCTCCCGTCAAACAGGTGAACCGAACGGATGATGGGAAAGTAGAGCTTGTGTTTGGTGAAGGGAAGAAGGAAATTTTTGATAAGGTTTTACTTGCCACTCATGGCCATATTTCTGCGAAAATGTTAGGAAATCCTACCAAATTGGAGTCAGAACTTCTCCCACTTTACAAGTACCAACACAACACTGCCACTTTACATACAGATGCAAGTGATATGCCAAAACTAGCTTCTTGTTGGTCCAGTTGGAATTATAAAATCGTCGAAGGGGAAAAGGGAAAACTAAATCCATATACAATCTATTGGATGAATCGTTTGCAAAATGTTTCCAAAAAACAAAATTATTTTGTGACCATCAATGATCCGGATCGTGTGGCAAAAGATAAAATCATAAAAAAAATCGATTATGAACATCCACTGTTTTCTGTGGAAGCTTCTCTTGGACAAAATCGATTGTTTGAGTTAAACGAATCAGGTCCAATTTATTATGCGGGTGCATACTTTCGGTATGGATTTCATGAAGATGGATTTTTATCAGCCGTGAATGTTTCACGTAGCATACTAAAAAGGGACCCATGGACTTAAACTCTTGTATGTACGAAGCGGACGTGTTCCATGCACGTACCGCTCCAAAACCAAACAAATTCCAATATCGGATTTTCAATTTTTATTTGGATCTTTCGGAAATAGACCACTTGGCCCACAAGAGTGTTTGGTTTTCCAGGAACCGTTTTAACTTGTTTTCCTTTTATGATAAAGACCATATCCAATTTGAAAAAGGAACAGTTTATGAAAACGTTAAGTCGTTTTTAGAGGCTTCGGGTGTTAAGGATATTGGAAAGATATTTCTTCTCACCAACCTTCGGGTTCTAGGATATGTTTTTAATCCGGTCAGTTTTTATTTTTGTTATGATACGAACGGGGAACCACTAGTATCCATTGCAGAAGTGGGGAATACCTTTGGGGAAATCAAACCTTACGTTGGTTATTTTAAACAAGCAAAAGGAACCATTGCTGATCCTGAAGTTTATATCCGAGAACCAAAGAATTTTTATGTCTCTCCTTTTATCAGTTTAGATTCCGAATTTGAGTTTCGATTGAACTTACCTAATGATCAATTGCAGATTGGTGTCGACTCTTTCGAAAATGGAAAACGAATTTTAACCACATCCTTTCTTGGAAAAAAAATTCCATTCCGATCAAAATACTTATTAAAACTTTTTACCCAATTTCCATTCATCACCGTCAAAATAATAACATTGATTCATTGGCAAGCGTTCAAACTTTGGATCAAAAAAATTCCGTACATTCAGAAACACCAAAACTTAGAGAAACAAACAGGAGTTCCCCTTGGAAAAATCACAGAACCAGTCCCTCTTACAAGACACGATTGATTCAAAACTTTTTACCGAATTAAAGAACAAGTCTACATTAGAACAATTTCCCATTTATAGGAAAATATTTTTGAAAGCCATGAGTTCCATGAAACGAGGATCCCTTCGGATGATCTTCCCCAATGGAGAACAAGTAATCATTGGAGATGTAAGTTCTTCTTTTGAGCCAAAATTTCATTCGGCATTGATCCACGTAAAAAACCCAGTTTTTTTCAAGAAATCAGTGTTATATGGTGATATTGGATTTTCAGAATCTTACTTAACGGGAGATTGGGAAACCGATTCCATTGAAAATGTAATCTCTTGGTTTATTTTGAATGTGGATGATAGTCCCAGTCTTTCCGGTGCTAAAAAGAAACTTTTTCACTTAGATTTATTCAATTTAGGCAATAAATTCCTGCATTTCCTGAGGAAAAACACCCTAACCGGAAGTAAAAAGAATATCGTAGAACATTATGATTTAGGGAACAAATTTTATAAATTGTTTCTTGATCCTTCTATGACCTATAGTTCTGCTTATTTTGAATCTTTGGAAGATAGTTTGGAAGAAGCCCAAACAAGAAAAGTGGATAAACTTTGCCAAAAGTTAAAACTAAATCCTGCAGATCATCTTTTGGAAATTGGAAGTGGTTGGGGATTTTTATCCATTCATGCGGCAAAAAATTACGGATGCCGTGTGACAACCGTTACCTTGTCAGAAGAACAGTATGTTTATGCCAAAGAAAGAATCCAAAAAGAAGGACTTTCTGACAAAATCGAAATTCGAATTGAAGACTACCGAAAGATTGAAGGTCAATTTACTAAAATTGTATCTGTAGAAATGTTAGAAGCAGTAGGTGATGCATATTACGAAACCTTCTTTCAAAAGTGCCAAGACCTTTTGACAAAAGAAGGAATTATGGCCTTACAAGTCATCACTTGTCCTGACTCTAGGTTTACTTCATTCAAAAACGGAATCGATTTCATTCAGAAACATATTTTCCCTGGTTCGTTATTACCATCGATTGGTCGTATGAACCAAGCCATCAATCGCACAGGAGATATGTATTTATTTCACTTGGAAGATATGGGACTAAGTTATGCGAAGACACTTAGACTTTGGTTAAAGGCCTTTGAAGAGAACCTGGCAGAGGTAAGAAACCAAGGGTATAGCGAAACTTTTATTAGAAAATGGAGATATTATTTGGCTTATTGTGCAGCGGCTTTTCAGATGCGAAACATCAGTGTTGTACAATCAGTTTATGTAAGGCCAAACAATCTGAATCTCTAAATTCGTACTAAACCTGACTACCGGTAGGGGGAACCTGTCGGTAGTTGTCCTCCAAAAAACATCTTGCCAAGGAAAACCGTTCTCTTTACTACTCTGTCTATGAGAGAAACAAAGTCTGTATTTACCTTTGATGAACCAATAGAACGATTGTGGTCGGGTGTTACCGTCTATGAAGTGTTAGTCCATTGGTTGGCAGATGAGGTAAGGGGAAGACCAAAAGTGGGTGGGGACTTCTCATGGACTTGGAAATTAGGACTCGAAGGTGATTTCACCACTCATGGCATTTATAAAAAAATTGAACCATTAAAAGAACTGGTGATGGAATGGAAAGACCATCCTGCTGATCCAACAGGTGCAATTTATTTACAATTATTATTTGAATCTAAAGGACCAGATTTGTCCCAATTAACCATTGTTAACGGGGGTTTCCCGGATGGAGAAGGTTCCGATGTTTGGATTGAAGGAGCCAAAGAGGCTTGGGATGGACAAGCGGTTCATTTAAAAGACTTCTTAAAACAAAACCCAGACATCACAAAATTTTTTAAAAAATCTTGATCTCCAAGGCCTTTCTAAAATCCTGGTAAAAGTAAGGGTTGTTAAGGAGGGCTGGAAGATGGAATATCCCGAATTGGAAACGTATTTCCAGAAATTAACTGATATAACTGACCGGATCGCTATGATGAACAATCATTTTGATGCGACACCTGAGATCGACATACCACAGTTATCTGAATTTTACGCAGACATTCAGTCAAAGGATTGGGAAAATACTGATAGAGAGTATTACGAACTCTTCACTAGTTATTTTACCTTTCATGTAAAAACGGTGGAAGAAATTATCCAAGAAGCGCGTGAGATTTTAAATCCTGAAAACAGGGAATATGTAAAAAAATTGGTAAGCCATGTTCGCAACGCGGATGATTGGTTTGTCAATCTGAAAAAGAAACGTAAACTCGCTCGCACACAAGTCGCTTAAACTTTCCTCTCCCTCGGCTGAAAGCTCGGGGGAGGTATCTCAATTCGCTTTACAATTAAATCCATTTCCTTTCTCCTTTCAGATATGCTCAAGGCGCGGTTCCTTTTTTACCCGGTTATTCTTTTATTATTTTTGTTTTTGGTAGATTCTATATTTCGAATCCCCTATATTCAAACCATTACCAAGATTGATTTAACGGCAGTTAACTATAAAGCAAAATCAGACTTTTTGGAAAAACTAATCGCCGAAAAACCGGGAGTTGGTTCCCCAAAAACAAAAAAAATCATGATCATTTTGGGATCCTCTCGCCTTCTTTATTTTGATCACGATGAATTGGTTTCGTTTTATCCAGACTGGGAGATTTATAATCTTTCCTCAGCAGTCACAACGCCAGCGTATTACGATTTTCAACTGACAAAGATACTAGATGCCGGGATCAAACCTGACTTGGTCATCATGGAAACGGATCCAAATCAGTTTAACCAAAATTCCGTATTCAAAAGTTCTAACCTCACTTATAGTTTTGATTTATCATATGTTCTGTCCAATCTTGGTTTGTTTGGCAAAGACCATGTTTCTTTTTATTTAGGTCGTAAACTTTTTGCAGTAGGAACTTATAAACCCTATATAGACCAAATGTGGAAAAATTATAAAAATCCATATTTGGACAATGCCATCGGAATGCATAAGGCAACTTATGATTACATTCTGAGTCATAACGGAAACGGACTTTCTCCAATTGATAATTATATGGAGAAAGATTCAAATTCCTTACAAATGACAAGTCATAGAACTTTGGATTGGTTATTTGCTTCTTATGTTCGTAGCCCAATGCAATTTGGGTTTTATGAAAAGATTTTGGATCGTTTGAAAGAGGAAAATATCAAAACAGTCATTATTTGGCCTCTTTCGTCACCCGATTTTGAAACTTTGATGGAAAAAGAAACATTAGTCAAAACTTGGGAAAAAGAAATCGATCAAATCACAACAAGTCGAAACTTTTCAATTTTAAAACTTAAAAACGATCCATCTTACACCTGTAATGCGTTCGCAGATGGAGGCCATGTAGCAAAAGATTGTTACCGAAGTCTAATGCGTTCTATTCTATTGGAATACTTTCGGAAGTACGAACCAGATCATCTGTAAACTCAATTCCGCAAATAGGAATAGGCCCTGTTGAGGATTCAATTACTGATTTAAGGGATCTTGGTTTTTTAGGAATCGTGAGAGTGGTTCCTTCTTCGTTTGTTTGCACATACTTCATGTTGGAACTAAACCCGGAGGGTGAGTCAGCCCAAAAGAAAATCCCTTTTGTGGTTGCCGCAGTCACCCTTCCATAGTTCTTTCTTGTACTTCCCGGAATGACTGGTGTCCCCGTAGATGTAGTATAAAAATTTGCTGAACCTTGTTTGATTGTGGTTTTGTAGGTTGTGGGTGTGACAGGATTTGTAACAATCCTGGCAAGGTTTGTGGGTAAGGGGTATCTTGCCAGAGCAGTCGATAAGTTAATGTTAGTGGGAGCTGCACCATCACTCGTTACCTGCTGTACGGAAGTAAGATCGACAAGTTGATAACTTTGTGCCGTAAGAAGTGCAAAAACACGAAAGAATACATCTGAGTTCTGGTTGCCGAGTAAAGAGGCATCAAAATTGGGAGCAAACGTTGTATTTCTAAATAAATTCATTAAATTCCCAGTTGAGTTGGCCCTTGTGCCAGAAGTCCCGATCACAGTTTCTCTAAAGAAGTTTTGTCTTTGTGGGTCACTTGTCCCAGAGATATCATAGAGATAACGCATAAATACATAAGCAAAAGAATATTGTTTTAAAACATCGGAACTACTACTGTCCCAATCTAAAAGGGAAACACCGTTGATCCCATCGGAACAACGAGAATCATTTACTCCTGAATAACAATCCAATCGACTGGTTTGAGGCCCATAACCTGCAATGTCACTGGCGACTTCACTAGTTCCTTCGTTGATCCACAGTTCATCGGTTTGGTTTAAGGCACGCATTCTTGGATAACGGAGTAAATGTTGGAATTCGTGAGCGGCTGTTGATGCAAAAGCATTGGGATCACGAGTGAGAGCGGCAATTAGTTCCTTGCCATCTAAATACAATACTTCTGCATAATTGGACCTAACCCTAGAAAATACATTGTCTGGAAAATAATTGATAGGGTCAAAATATCCTGCCACATAAGCACTGTTTGCTGTGGCACCATCACGAATGTCCATCACGAGGATTTTTACTTTTCCATCTCCATCGATATCACTTGGTGCACCAAAGGTATTGATGAGTGCAGGATAAGTAATTGTATCAAAATCGTTGGCAAATTTTAATAAGTCGTAATTTACAAATAGGGACCTTTCTTTGTAAACTTCTACATTGGTGCCTGAACTAACCAAATCAACAGGAACACAAACACTTGATTGTGTGATTAAATTCCTAGCCCAGAGATCGGGACCATTCACACAGTTACTTCCCAACAGAGAATAGGCTCCCAGAAGCAAAACCAGATCGTTATTTTTTTCTATTTGTGGATTGAGTGGATTGCAATTAAATGCGAATGATGTTAAAAGGAAGAAAGGAAAAAGGATCAGTCGTTTTAAATGCATAAATTCCTAGTAGCAGGCCTTTTCTCCCTGATATTCTTTTGGACGAATCCAAACTTTGCAAAGTCACTTGACGGTCTTTATTTTTCCGAAAGGCTCTCTACGGAAAATGGCTACCTAATCCTAGGAATAGAGATTTTTACGGAGAAGGGAAACTCTTTTTACAATGCGCAGGAGCTAAGATTCCAAAAATCCCGTGGTTGGGAAGAGGTTTTATTTGTAGGAAAAGTGACCCGGGATGGCCAGGACCTCATTCTTGTCCCAGAAGCCTGCCAGATCCGAGCCACAGAAATTTGGGGAAAAAAAATGGCCCTCCTCAGGCGGTTTGATTGCGACCACCTGGAATTTCGGCTGGGACCTTTTGGACCAGGCCCTCTCGTGCTTTCTGAGTCTTTGCTTGGAACTTGGAAAGATGTGCCGATGCCCTATGTTTTGGACCACCACCCTGGGGATCCGGTGGCCATTCGTTTTGATGCACCTCAAATCACGACAGAAGGCATTTGGGGCTTCCATCTGAATGGACTTGGTGGCAAAGACCCAGAAAAGTCCTGGAATCCTTCTAAGCGGATTTGGGAGCCCTTCCAGGGATATCGTTCCCAACCTGGTTTGCAATTCTACCGATGGAAACGAACCTTTTCTAATTGACCCTCTAGTCCATTTCAGGGACTTTCCTTTTACATTGAAAAAGATCAGAATTGGGGTCATTGCGGCTGCCGGAAAAGGAACCCGAGCATATCCCCGAACCAGCTTCATACCAAAACCTCTCTTCGTCATTGAAGGAAAGTCCATCCTCCATCGAAATGTGGAACTTATGGTGAAGACCTTTGGAATAGAAAAGGTCTATGTACTCGTTGGCCACCTCAAAGAACAAATCATTGCAGAGATTGAGCACATCCGATCTGTTTTGCCCAAAGTGGTCATTGAACCAGTCAATTGGACTGAGAAAGGGTTAGCTTCCGATGTGGCAAGTCTTGAAAAATCCATTCATGAACCTTTTCTAACAATCCTTGGGGATGAATTCTATTATCGAACGGACCATGATATCTTTTTAAAAGTTTTAAAGAAACATCCCAATATGGCGGCTTCTATTGGGATAGTCAAAACATCCTTACTTTCAAGAATTCGCAAAAATTATTCGGTTGTATTAGAGAATGATAAAATTCTAAATTTAGTTGAAAAACCTGAAAATCCTCCCAATGAACTTTTAGGATTGGGTAGTTATTTTTTTACTCCCGAATATTTTGAGTTTTTTAAAAAAACTCCCGCATCACAAAAGTCAGGTGTAATCGAAATCACGGATGTCATAGATAAAATGGCGAAGGAGTCCAAAGGAGGAGTATATGCAACCATGCTCAGTTGCGAATACTTCAACATCAACTCCATGCAAGATTATTATCATGCAGTATATGAAGTAAGGAATGACTTATTTCATAAGTTTAAAACCAGTTTGGTAATCCCAACTAATAACAATGAAAGATCTATCACGGATGTGATTGTTGATTTTAAAGACAAATTCAACGAAATTATTGTCATAGATAATGAATCTACTGATGAGACCTTGGCTCTCAGTAAAAAAGAGAAAGTAAAAACCTACACCTTCCCTGGTGATGGGGATCCCACAAGACTTGGAGAACAAGTAAGAAGGGGAATTGAATACGCAACAGGTGATATCATTGTTGTTGTTTCGCCTGATGGATCTTTTAGGTCCAAAGACTTTCCAAAACTACTCGAATACATGAAAGATTCGGATATGGTGATTGGAACTCGCACCACAAGACAGATGATCGAACAAGGTTCGAACTTAAAACCTCTTTATCGTTTGGTAAATTTACTGATGGGAAAATTGGTGGAAGTGTTTTGGTGGGGACAAGAACCTCGATTTACCGATGTGGATTGCCAGTTTTTTTCTGTTTGGCGAGAATCTTATGAACGAGTGAAACCACAACTTGTTGTTGAAGATCGTAAGTTTATTGTGGAACTGATGATCGATATTGTAAGGTCACATATGCGTTGTATTGAAATCCCTGTCTCTTATTTTAAACCAGTAGGGCAAGTGGAATATCGATTACGTGATATGATTTCTGATTCCATACATATAATGAAATTAATTTTATCTAAAAAGTTTTACCTAGGAGAAGATCGCGATGGCGAATAAAGTATTGGTAACAGGCGGATGCGGATTTTTGGGATCCCATGTTTGTGAATTATTCCGTAAAGAAGGTTGGGATGTTGTTAGTTTTGACAACATGACAAAATATGAATTAAAACGCACAGGTTATGGATCTGACGCCACTCGTGATTATAACTGGAATTATTTGAAGTCTATTGGTGTCACGATGGTAAAAGGTGACATTCGAAATTTAGAACATCTTATGGATCGTTCTGCAGATTGTGATTATATCATCCATACAGCCGCACAACCAGCTATGACCATTTCTTGGGAAGATCCTGAACTTGATTTTTCAACCAACGTGATCGGAACATTTAATGTTATGGAAGCGGCAAGAAAACATAAAATTCCAGTCGTGAATACTTCTTCCATCCATGTGTATGGAAATTCAATTAACGATAGTTTGACGGAAGGAAAAACTTCTTACGAAAGAAATCCAGTAGAAATCCCTGTGACACAGCCAACTATGGTGGGTCAAATTTCTCCTCTTCATGCTTCGAAAATGAGTGCTGAACATTATGTACGCTCCTATACCGATATGTATGGTGTAAAGGCAGCAAGTTTCCGATTTACTGGGATTTATGGTGAACGTCAGTTTGGTGGAGAAGACCATGGTTGGGTCGCAAATTTTGCGATTCGTTCTGTGTTTGGCCTACCACTTCGTATTTTTGGAACGGGAAAACAAACTCGTGATATTTTACATGCAGAAGATGGTGCAAAATCTTATTTAGAGTTTTTTAAAAATCCGATCCCTGGTGTTTATAATATTGGTGGTGCAAGCCCTCATAAAATTTCACTATTAGAATGTATCCATTTGATTGGTGAAATTCTTGGTAAAAAACAAGAAATACTTTTTGAAGTAGAAAGACCAGGTGACATGCGTTACTTTATTTGTGATATTACTGAAGCAAAAAAATTCGGTTTTAATCCAAAAATTCTTCCAAAAGAAGGAGTCACTCGACTTCTCAAGTGGATCGACGCGAACAAGGACGTTTTCAATATTTCTGGAAAGTAGAATGTCAAACAAAACTTTAGTCATCATCCCTGCATACAATGAAGCCGAAACCATTGAAGAAGTGATTCGAGGTGCCATTGTTTACGCGGATGTTTCCGTGACGGATGATGCAAGTAAGGATGCTACACCGACTATTTTAGCCAAATTGCAGAAGGAATTTGGCAAACGCCTTCATGTGATTCGTCATGAAAAAAATACCCATATTCCCAAGGGAATCCAAGACGGTATGAAATATGCGGTAGAAAAGGGATATGATTGGGTCATTACAATGGACGCCGGATTGTCGCATGACGCTGGTTATTTGAAAGAATTTCAATCTTTCCCTATATGTGACTTGGTCATTGGTTCCAGAACTTCAACAGTCAATGTTCCTTTGTATCGAAAGTTTATTTCCTGGCTTGCTGCTAAGGTAATGAATTACTGTTTGTCCAAAGGAATCTTCAATTTATTTGGAGCTAACTTACGAGATTGTACAAGTGGATACAGAAGGTATTCAAAACCTATGTTTCAGAAAATTGCAGCTTATCCTTTGGAATCAATTGCCTTTGATTTCCATATGGAAGCTCTTTCCATTGTTGCCAATAATGATGGATCTATAAAAGAATTACCTATCCGTTATGTTTTTTCAAACAGTAGTTTCAATCGCAAAGTTTTGAAACTTGCTATCCAATTTGCTAAAAAACTATTATTAAGAAAATGGAAACTGATCCCTCAATATCCGTAAAACAATCTCGTTTCGGATTGAAATGGAGAGTGTTTCTTCTCACCTGTGGTTTACTTGGTGGGATTTTTTTATTAGATAGAGTTCTTTTTTTTGATCTCTACTTTCTATTCCCCAATGAAACAGAATGGGATTCTTCTCCTTGGTATAACTTTATACACAAAACAAAGGAGCTGCAGTCCACAAAAGATAAACATAGAACCATCATCACTGGAAGTTCTGTTGCTCTCTATTCTGTTCTGCCGGATGAATTAAACAAAAATGATATAACAAAAACAAAATATTCTTTTTTTTCTCATGTGGCAATGGCCCCCACGGATCTTTTTTATTATAAAGAAAACCTTCTCAAATCTCATCCCGATTTAGTGGTTTATTTACATAATTTTGCAGATTTACAATGGGAGTACTTAGAACCTAACGATGGAAAATTTGAATTCAAGGAAGATATTTGGGTATCTCAATATGGAGATAGATATCCAGCGAAAATCATCTATCCTAGCGAATATCTAACCGACTATTGGGCAAAGTTACCCAGGAAAACAATTTCCAAACTAACTACTAAATCTTTGTTTTACGTAAGTAGATTTCGAATATTCTTTTGGGATCCGATTCTCGTATATATCGATAATCATTTTAGAACTGGAAGAAAATATCACTTGTATCAGGGAGAAAAACCTATTGAGGGTATCTGGTCGAAAGGATGGACGAAAGAGACCGCAACGTTAGCATGCCCGGAAAAAAAGAAGAAAGAGTCTATTTATTTCGAAAAACCAAATACAAAAATAAAATTCCGCTTTTTCAATCATAAAATTTCATTAGGCAATCAAGTACCTGCTCATGAAGTAGAAAAGACATTCCAGCAATCAGGGTGGAATGATCTAGATTGGGATTCATTAATTGATCAATCGAAACAATGGAGCGATGTACAAATTCAAGTAATTTCTCAATTACCTACTGCAAAAGAAGTAAATTTAATTCGTTACGGGAAGGATGAGTTTGTTGGTGTCCGACTGGCTCATTTTTTCTGCAGGCCACAAGAGATAGAAAATAGATCTTATTCTCGCGACAATTATTGGGATGAAGCCAGGTATCAAAAAATGTCTGTTGAGGAATTTAAAGCTGATTATTTTGAGCGGATGATCCACAATGCTGAATCTAGAAATGAATTATGGAGATTACACAAAGTTCGTGAAGCCAAAAAAACTGTAAACTCTGTAGCATTTGAGCCTTGGTTGGAATTCAATCGAATTCTTGAATTATCTGATTATCTTTACAAAAACAAAATCCCGTTTGTATTGATTTTGAGTCCTGAGAATCCAATTGAATTTTCGTTTTATAAAAATTCGCAATGGAGAAAAGATTGGATTTTAAATTTAAAATCACATTTAGAACTCCGTGGCCAGACTTTAATCGATCATACTGAAGTTGTAAGTGACGTTCGTTATTTTTTTGATCCGCACCATTTAACATACGAAGGTGCTCTTTTTTATAGTTCTATTTTTTCTAATTCTTTAGAGTCAAAAATCCCAAAAATAAATACTCAAAATTAAATTCTTAGTCTGGAGTTGACAGATGGTTCTCAAACGTATCAAACCAATTTTTTTATTTTTTAATTCAAAACAATGGCTTACCGTTTTGTCATTTGTTTTGGTTTGGGGGGTCAGCACTCTATCGTATTGGAAAAAATATGAATGGAATCCCAGTTCTATGGTGAACTTTGGTTATGAGTTTGCTTTACAAAACCAGAAAGAAACTCCAGAGAAGGCCATCTTATTCAAAGGAGAGACGGGAGATCTGGGAGCAGGTTATGATGGCCAAATATTTTATTATTTTTCACGCCCACTTTCTGAATTTAATCTGAATTGGCCAAAGGGATTTGATGAATCCTATCGTGCACCGAGAATCGGCTATCCTCTGTTAATTGCTCTTTTTGGTTTTTTTGGTAAATCCATTGCAATTTTTGGAATGTATTTTTGGAATATTGGCCTTACTCTTATTTCTTATTTTTATTTGCGCAAACTTCTAAATGAGGAAACAAAACCTTTTGCCATTTTGTATCTCCTAAGTCCGTTTGCGTTGGGAAGTTATTACGTTTTAGTGAGTGACTCTGTAATGGTTTCCATATTAATCATTGCATATTATTATTACGTAAAAGAGAACTATATCCCTTTTGTAATTCTATCTAGTTTAGCAATCCTTACAAAAGAACCTGCATTGTTTTTGTTATTCCCTTTGGGCCTTGCTGCTGTCTTTCGCCGAGATTGGAAACGGATCATCGTTGTTGGTTTGGTTCTTGTCATTCCTGTTTGTTGGCATTTGTATCTGGCATATCGATTTCCAAATTGGAGGCCTGGTCGCCTAACTGATTTTATTTTACCTTTTGAAGGTTTAATTTCATATATGGAATCCATTTGGCGATTCATTGCCAGTGGAACCAATTGGAAAGATTTGGCTCGGTTGTTATCTCGTTTCCCACTGGTAGTTTTATTTTTTTTAGGATTGTTTTTGCCTTTTACAGGCCAAATTCGAAAGGGTTGGGAATTTCGAATTTCATTTTTATTGATTATGTTTATGGTAGGGACAGCCGGATATTATCATTTTTGGTCCGTTTATGAAAACGTATCGCGAATGTTTACTCTTTCCATCCCCGTTCTTTTGTTTTTAATGAATTCTGATCACAAGATTCGTTACCAAGAATACATTTTATTTACTTTGTTCATTTTAGTTTTGTTTCTTATCAAAGTACTACTAATTTCTAAACAGTTAGGTTATCAGGTGGGATTCTAAAAATTAGAATCCCTTTGGATTTGAAAACTTTGTTTGGCTTCTGCGTTTAATGATTGGATTTCTTCTTTTTTGAAAATCATTTCAAATCCGTCTGACATCACAAAATGAACGTAAGGTGTGCCTGATTCGCTAATTAAGGTTTGTAGTTGTTCCAAGGATTGGACTTGGACACCGTTGACAGTTTTTAGAATCATTTGGTGGGCAGTGTGGTAGGCCTTATTCCCTGAAAGTGGTAATACTTGAGATAAAAAAACCACTTTTCCTTCTTTGGAATTCCTCTTAATTCTATAAAAATCATTCAGATATAAAAGCTCTTTACTGACACGGTTTCTCCATTGGTTCCCATGTTCAGTCAGGTATTGTTCTGACAACTCTTGGAAAATGATTCCAGCTAACATTAAATATTTGGGAGTTTGAAATCGAGAGTTTCCGTATGGAATTCGAATGGCAGATTCTGGGATAGGTTTTAAATCTAACTCAAGAGAAACTGGCTTTTTGTTTCGAAATACTTTGATTTTGATTTTTTTCCCAAAGGATGAGTCTGTATCATTTGTATTATGAAACAAATACGATACATTCAGTTTTCCAAATTTTGGATGATCAAAATAACCTTTCGGATCAATTTTGAAATTAGAAACTTCTAATAAAACATCCTCTAATTGCAAAACTCCATCTGCAGATGAACCTGGATAAATTTCTGCAACAAGGACTCCTAAATCATCTTTTCTTAATCCATAATGATTTCTTGTGGCACTATCAATCAATGGTTTAAATCGAAATCCTTTGAATGGAAAGTTTTTTCCATCAATGAAATGTCGTATCGAAAAAGTAGGGATCACTCTCCCTGTATTGTTTTCTTTAAATTGGTATAAGATTCCTTGCGGAATTCTGGAGCTTACATCAACGATCAGTTCTCCCACACCATCTAATTTTTCTTCTGATTGGATTTCAATAAAGGGAAGTTCCACATAGCCACTTGCATAAGCTTCCATATCCAAACGGATCATTCTGATTTTTTTTTCTTCCAGACTCCTTTGGTCCTTGCTTTCCATCACAAGTCCAGTTCCTGGCAAAAAAACCTCATTTGAGAAAGTGACAGCTTTTAGATCCTTTGATGCATTTGGATCGTTAAACTTTAAAATCGCGAGTCCTAAGTCGGGATCTAATCTTTCTAACTCAGCAGTAAAAACCTTAAGGGAATCTGGTTTTTTAATTTCGATACTTGTATAAAAATAAACTGCCTGCGCAGGAATTATAATTTTGTTTTCACCTATATAAATTCCTGTAGACTGTCGGACCTCAGGATTTTTGTTCCTCCAAGGTTGGATAAAATGTGGGTATTGGACAGTCACCTTAACTTGGAGGATGGATGCATCTGTCATACCAACTGGGATTGATTTTGAATGGATGAACCCGGCAAAAAATAAAAAGAAAAGTACAAAAACGAAACGATACATTAGGTTTAGGAATTTCATTATTTTAATTTCCTGTTAGGTGGTATGATTTTTTTATTTCCAGATCTGCTTTTTCTGATTCTTCACGATCCAAAATCATTGGCAGTTGAATTCCGTAAAATTGAATCCGAATGGTTTTCTCTGTTGCACTTTGAAATAATTCTTTTAGATGCGTTAGGTTTTTTACCTTTGTTCCATTAACAAATTCCACAACCATATTCAAATAAAAATCAGAATTCGAATTGATTGGGTGAGGTAACTTTCGATACAAGACAACATCTTCAGATTGCCCATCAGACAAAGTAGTTGCGTCATAAAACCGATAAACTAGAAGACTTCCTCCTTGTGTTTGCCCGTTTTTACTCCAAGCTTCAAGTAAATCTCTGTTCACCGTCTGGAAAATATGACCACCAAACATTAGATAGTCGTAGTTGACTCCATATCTTGCTCTTTGGTTTTCCATTTGAATCATTTTTTTTGCAGGGAATTTTACATTAATCTTTTTTTTGTCTCTGATGAGATCGAATCGGATCTCATCCCCTGCAAACTTGTTATCGACAACTTCCAGAAAATCAATGGAGTTTGTTTCTAATAAGTTTCCATTTCTACCGATTTTACGCCCATCAATAGCAGTTAAGTAATCGCCTGGTTTTAAATATCCATCAGCAGAACCAGCCTTTAAAACCTTTGTGATAAAAACTCCTTCTTCTACACTGGGAATTCCATAGTATTTTCTGTGTGACTCGGAATAAGAGGGTTGTGTTTGGATCCCTAACTCAACATACCCATGGTAAATACCATCTTCAATGTCTTTCAAAAAATGTTGGATCACTGCTGTGGGAATGATATAACCAATATTTTCTCCTTTCGTGGAAGCCTGAAAGGCAACACCAACTACTTTTCCATCCTGGAGTGCAGGTCCCCCTGAGTTCCCCGGATTGATTGCTGCATCCACTTGTACAACCAAATGGCTGTCAATTTGTGAATGTGCATATGTTGATTGTTCAATACGCGATACAATCCCTCGACTAACAGAGATTTTACTTCCACCAATTGGATATCCAATGATATCAACAGGACTTGCGAGTTCAGGTAAACTTCCCAATTCTAAATAATTGCTATCTTCATAGAATTTTGGATCAGAAACTTCCAGCAAAGCTAAATCACAGTCATGGGCGATAAACAAAACTTTTAATTCATACCATTCCGTTTGGTTATTTCGTTGGGTTTCCATAAATTTGGCGTTAGAAACAACATGGGCATTGGTAAGGATACGGTTCTTTGAAATTAAAAAACCCGATCCTGTTGAAGCAGAAATTCCAGATGACATCCAAGGGGAAAAGGGGTCCTTCGCTTGGGAAAAAACTCGGATTTGGACTACAGATTTCTTAATTTCGTCAATGGATTGTCTGGGTTCTTCTGCAGAAAGAGGGTTAAGGAATAAACGAATAAAAAATAAAATAGTACTCGCAAAGAGGAACGGGGAGAGGAGAATTTTTTTCTGTTTTTGCATGAGTTTGTTTGAATCCACCATATTCGGAGCGACCGCCTTTTTTTCGCTGATTGCGGGCATTGTTTCATTTAGAAAGAATCCGCGGACAAGAATGAAAACAAGTTTTTCAATTCTTGCGGCTTTTTTCTGTATCGGAGATTTGACAATCCTTTGTGATACTTTGTTCTTAGAAAATCAAATCTTAAACCAACCCCATATCATCTCCACCTATTTAGTTTTCGAATCGTTTATCCTTCTATTCTTTGGATTACAATTTCCTACATTCTTCCGTAACTTTTCTCGTTTAGTTGTCATTTGTTCTTTTGTCTTGGGAATGGGAATTATGCTTTTATTTGTGGACCTGGGCCTTCTCAATGAAGTATATCCGAACGTAAGTCTTATCCTTTTGGAATATTATTATAACACTTACTATGTGTTAGCTTTTGTTGCATTTTCTTATTTGATCATTGCCAAACTAAGATTCAATTTCCCTGCAATTCAGAAGTTCATGGAATATATTTATTTTGCCACATTCTTTGCCTGTGTCTTTTTTTTGATACTTTGTTTTTTCCCAAGTTGGATCCCACTAACAACCAAATATTTTTTGCATTCATTTTTATTTATGAATCTATTGTTCCTCTTTTGTTTTACTGTTTTTTTATTTCATTATTCTTTTACAGAAAATTATCTAACGCATCCGTTTTCTTTTATTTTTGAAAGATCAACTAAAATCTTTGAAGAACAAATCCCAGCTACAAGATCCAATTCCCGACTCATCAAAGAAAAACTTTGGAGTTTATATGACAAAAGAAATTGGCGTCATATTATGGATAGTTTTTGGTTTCAGATTCTTGTGGATGAAACATTAGACAATGCCTTGGAACATGGTGGCAAAAGGGAAGATGATATCATTACAGTACATGTATTCGAATCACGTAAGTTCATCGATGTATATGTGATTGATAGTGGGAAAGGATTCAACCCACGTCAAATTCCAAGTCCCATCGAGTCGGACCGAAAACTGGTGACGGGGGGACGAGGGATTCACATTCTGAAAAAACTTTTTGTGGTTCGTTGGAATTTTCTCGGGAATGAAGTGAGTATACGAGTGGATAAAACAAAGAATTCTGATTGGAAATCCGCAACCTAATCAAAACTCTTTGTTTTTAGTAGAAAACTAGTTTTACTTTACCGAATCAGTGTCCTTCGAATTCACAAATAGAAAATACATCAATTCCGTATGTATCTTTAATTCGTTTTGCTCCACCTAAGTCTGGTAAGTTGATGATTGTGGAACACTCATGAATCACACCTTTTAAATTTTGGATGAGTTTGATAGAAGCTTCAAGAGTTCCACCAGTGGCAATTAAATCGTCCATAATCAAAACTCGTTCTCCAGGGCTAATGGCGTCTGTATGAATTTCCACATGGTCCACTCCATATTCCAATGCATAAGACTCGGAAATGGTGGTGCCAGGCAATTTCCCTTTTTTTCGGATGGGTACAAACCCAACGCCTAGTTGGAAAGCCAATGCCGCTCCCGGGATAAAACCCCTCGCGTCAATGGCCGCAATTTTATTCAGTTTAGCATTTTGGTATCGTTCTACAAACATCCCAATGGTGAGTTGGAAACCTTCTGGATCAATGAGAAGGGAAGTAATATCGCGAAATAGAATTCCTGGTTTTGGGTAGTCGGGAATGGTACGAATCTTTGATTTAACAATGGACATAATAGGATGAAACCAAAGATGACTAGGGCTTTGCAATAAAAAAAGGCCGGCATTTTTTGCCGACCTTCTTTGCAAAGAATCCTTAAACTCTCTCTTTTAAAACTTTTATCTCATTTGTTTGAGAGCTAAGATTCTTTCTTCTAATGCAGGGTGGGTTGCAAATAGGGAAAGAAATCCGCCTTTGTTGGAAGAGATCTTAAAGGAAGCGATTGCTTCTCCTCTTGGATCTTCTGGCATTTCTACCATTTGTCGTAATGATTCTAAAGCAGAAATCATGGACTCTCTTCCCGCCAATTTGGCACCACCAGCATCCGCTCGGAACTCACGTTGGCGTGAGAAATAAGCCACTGCCATAGATCCAAGAATGGAAAACGCAATGTCGAGGACAATCGTCACAACAATTCGTACGATATGTGCCATTTCTTCTTTCACTGCATTGGCTGCCACATACGCAATGATGCGGGAGATGAACATCGCAAATGAGTTCACAACACCTTGGATGAGAGTGAGTGTCACCATATCACCGTTGGCAACGTGGGTTAGTTCGTGTGCAAGCACTCCATCTAATTCTTGGGCATTCATTCGGTTGAGAAGGCCTGTTGATACGGCAACAAGGGCGCTGGATTTACTTGGTCCTGTTGCAAACGCATTTACTTCAGGAGATTCGTAAATACCAACTTCTGGCATGGGAAGGTGAGCCCGTTGTGCAAGTGATTGCACTCGGCGATACACATCCATTTCTGGTGCAGAAGCTTTTTTAGGATCGATGATTTTGACTCCCATCGTCCACTTCGCCATCATCTTAGAAAGTAAAAGCGAAATAAAAGATCCCGCCATACCCCACATCAAACAGAATACAATGAGTTGCGTAAGATCTAAACCATAAGCACGGATACTAAATCCCATTGAACCAAGTAAGGTGGTCACAATAGAGATCGTAGTCATAATCAAAATATTGGTTAACAGGAAAAAACCGATTCGTTTGATCCAAGTCATAGGAAATTATTCTCCTTAAGGTTCTCATGGAACCTATTCATTAGACTGAAACTGTACTTGTCTTGGCTTGAGATTACAAGCAAATTAATGGTTTCATTTTGCCTGTTTTTCCTTGGGACCTAGGAACTGAACCAGCAAAAATAAGGTCGCAAGAGATAAATAAGCAATTGGGAAATCCCAACTGGCAAATTCAGTGAAACGATTTAAAATGGCATTCCCTTGGAGTTCGTAAGAATGAATCCAACCAATGGCAGAAAGGATCGCAGCAACACCAGCCCAAAGAGCGGCTTTTTTCCATTCTTTTTCTAAGATAAACACCACCATGGCGGACCAAACCATCGAAGTGATGAGAAATCCTTGGGAAAGAGAAAGAACTCCACTCAAAGCATAGGGGAGAAATGTTAAATGGGGAGGGATATCTGATAAGGAAAAATGAATGGTTTGTTTGACACCTAACTCCTGCAAGGTGGTTTGAAGTTTTCCATCCAAAAAGATAAAAACATTCTGGATGATAAGGACTGCCCAACCAGCAAAGGCAGGCAAAAGACCAACGACTACGGCAGGGGAATGATGACGGGGGATTGCTTGGAAGGCTTGGCTTGTGATGACAATCCCAATCCAAAGTACAATTGCCATTCCCGCTTCCACAGGAATGAGAGCTTGGATAAGACCCATAAGTCCAAACAAACTCACTACTGTCATAAAAATTCCCGAAAGTACAGAATAACTATGTTTTGCGCCGAGTGCCTTCCAACCTGGATGGCCAATGTAAATGGTTGTTGGAAAAGGAGAACCGAAAGCGGTTCCTGCAAGGGTTCCAAGTCCATTCACAAGTAAGGAAGTTTTTGTATCAAAACTATCACCAGATGCTTCTGCTGATTCAATGTTTTGTAATGAACCAATGACATTAAAAATTCCCATAGGAAGAATCACGGAAAAATAGGCTTTGATATTAGCGTAAGTTAAGGTTTCGATGAGAGGGCTAATGGAAAGTTGGGGAAAATAAAATCCTATGGTTTGTAATCCATTTTCAATGGCCCCAGGTTGATAAATGGGATCACCCCAAAAACTTGAAAGATAGGACAATAAAATTCCAAGGACAACGGAGGTAAGTCCACCGGGGATTCCAAATGGAAATCGAACCTTCCCAAAGTATTGTAATAAAATAACACCTAATGGGATAAAGGCGATGATTGGTCTTTCGAATGTACGAAGTAAAAAATCCATTGAGATAAAAGTGATGGCAATTCCAGCCAAAGCCGAAAGTAAAGCAGCTCTGGGAGTGTACAATCGAATTTTTGCAGCCACAAAAGATCCAATGACTTCAATACAACCGGAAATAAAAGATACAAGAAGACCTGCTTTCCAAGCAGCAACATAGTTCCCCGTGGCTTGGTAAGTGGGAAACATCACAAAAAATACAAATGCAAAAAGAGAAACTGTATTAATCCCGTAAGGAATTGCTGTAACGTCTGTACGGTTGGTCCTTTGACCTAATTTCCAGGCCTGCCACGCATAAAAGACATTCCCAACTAACAAAGAAACGGCGGCTCCTGGCAAAACGACAGCAGTGATAAAACCTAGTGGGAAACCACAAACTCCCAAACAAAGAGCAGAAAGAACTAAAAGTTGGATGAGGTTGTCTACCATGAGACCAAAAAAACCGTCGAGATCACCTCTGGTGATGGTAAAAAAATTCATTCGTTCCTTTTTCCCCCAAAATCAACTCGGATCACATTCCCATCCCCACTCACTTCTGGTTTGGTTACTTTTGGTTTTGATACATTTTCTTCTGGAGTCACAGAAGTTTCCACTTGTAAAAATCGAAGTTGAGTTGCTGAATTTTGAAACTTATCATAAATACGAAACACAGCATCCCAAGGAATCATTGTGGGTTCCCAAGCAGATCCAAATTGTAGTTCAGCAAATAAATAATCCGGTTTACTATCTAAAACTTTTACAGCTTTATCGCCGAACACAAGTACAATGCCGGATTCTTTTTCTGCATTGAGTAATCCACGTTTCCCAATTTCTAGTTTGGGATGAGGCATTACATGGATGTAAAATACTCCAAATCTTTCCCAATAGAGATTAAATAAATCTCTCTTAAACTCACGTAATGTTGTGATTTCTTCCTCGGTGAGTTTTTCGCTCATAAATTCCTTTTACCATGTGAAGTTTCCCACTCGATGTATTCATCGTGGATTTTGTATTCTGGAATGATTTCTTTAAAAGCACCAAAAAGTTCCCTATTTTTGTTGGCTTTGGCTAGAGAGAACAGGCGGTTTAATTTGTTTTGAAAGAGAAGAAGATTATAATTTTCTAAAGGAGCCGCAATTCGAATTTTTGGATGGTGGGTTTTTTTGATCCCTTCTTGGTTGAGAAGAAGTTCTTCGTACAATTTTTCCCCAGGTCGTAACCCAGAAAATTCAATCGCAATGTCTTTGTGGGGCGTGTATCCTGATAAACGAATCATCTCTTCTGCAAGAGAAAGAATTTTGACAGGTTCTCCCATATCTAAAATAAATATTTCTCCATGTTCACCCATACTTCCAGCTTGTAACACAAGTTGTGTGGCTTCTGGGATTGTCATAAAGTAACGAATGACATCGGGATGTGTGACGGTGACAGGGCCACCTCGTTTGATTTGTTCTCGGAAACGAGGGATGACACTTCCATTGGATCCGAGTACGTTCCCAAAACGAACGGTAATGAATTTTGTTCGTGAATTTTGTGAAATATGTTGGAGATAAATTTCCGCAGCCCGTTTGGATGCTCCCATCACATTGACAGGGTTTACTGCTTTGTCGGTGGAAATTAAAACAAATCGTTCAACACCGATTAGGCGGCATACGTCAGCTACGTTTTTTGTACCCATGACATTGTTTAAAACAGCTTCAGAAGGATTGATTTCCATCATCGGAACGTGTTTGTAGGCGGCAGAATGGAATACAACCGAAGGTCTATGTTCTTCAAAAATGGCAGAGATACGAGAAAGATTTTTTACATCAGCAATGACTGGTCGAATGTCAATGTTGAGATCTGAAAAACTTTTTCTAAGTTCATAATCGATTTCGTATAACGGAGTTTCTGCGGCATCTAAAATCACTAATACACTCGGTTTAAACAGTGCCACTTGACGACAGATCTCTGAACCGATAGAACCACCAGCTCCTGTCACGAGGATTACTTTTTTTTCTAAATAAGAACGAATGGATTCAATTTCTAAATCAACCGTAGGCCTTCCCAATAGGTCTTCTACTTGTACTTCGCGAAGTTGTGTGATATTGGGTTTTCCAGAAAGATACTCTCCAAACGTGGGAAGGATTTTGAAATCCACACCGGCACTTTCACATTCTTTCATGAGTTTGCTGACAACTCGTCCGTCTGGTTGAGGGACAGTCATAATCACTTTTTTTACACCGTAACGAACTAAAATTTTTCCAATCTCATCTGTAGCACCGAGGATGGGAACTCCTTGGATGTAACCACCTTTTTTGGAAAGGTTGTCGTCTAAAAATCCAATGGGTTGGTAATCCAAATCCACATTTCGTCTAATTTCTGTTAAGAATGAACTTCCAAGTTTGCCCGCACCAACAAGTAAAATGGGTGTCCCTCGTTTGGATTTGTCAGAATTAAAAATTTGTTCTCGAAGCATCCTCCAACTCAAACTCCTGAGGCATAAAAATCCCAGTAGGATGAGCGTATCGAGAATTGGTACCATCCGAGACAATTGGTGGAACCGATTGTAGAAGAGAAGGGCAAGGGTCGAAACGAGAGAAGAAAGAACAGTTGCTTTGATGATCGAAAGAAGGTCGTGTAACGAGGCGTAAGACCATAACGATCGGTAAATCCCCGAAAACAGAAACACAATGCTCCTTGAGACAACAACGATAGTAGCGCAGACCCAAAAATCAGGGTAACTATCTAAAAATCGTATGTTTTCAAAACGCACAAGGTGTGCGAGAAAATACGACAAGAACATAAAGAGTATGTCTACAGGAAAAACCCAGTATCGTCTCGGGATCGATTTCATATCTGATAAATAAGGGTATTTGGAACAAAATTCCTTGTAAATACAGAATCTTTTCCGAAGAATAGAAAAGAGGAAAAACCTGTTTGAAATCACTTCTTTTCCGCCTAGCGGGAACATTTTCTGCGGAAATCGGCTCAGAACTTTATTTAAAATTGAAGGAGGAAACTCTTTCCCCCTCTCTTTTTTGCCTTGATTTTTCGGAAGTTGACGAAGTCACAGAAGTAGGTTGGGAATTTTTAAGAAAGATTGTAGGCCGGTGCAAAGAAACCGGGTCCAAAGTGGCAGGGTTCGGCTTATCGATTGCCGTTTCAGAAGAGAACTCTAAATTACTTTCTCTCCATTCCACAGAATCTGATTGTATCCAATTTTTAGAATCCCAAATCCTCAGTGAAACACCAGCAAATGAACTCACACCCAAAACTGAGGAGAAAACCGTCCATTGTCCAGAATGCCAATCTCTCCTTCGTTGGAAACTTGCGGGGGATTACCTTTGTCCCAATTGCCAAACTAAATTTTTCGTAAATAAAAAAGGATGGGTTTCCACTTACGAACGTTTGGTGTGATTTAAGTGTTTTGTTGGGACCGCTTCCCAAGGTTTTTCAGGCCAAGGGTGTTTCGGATATCTACCTTTTAATTCTTTTTTAACTTCATGGTACCCATGGTTCCAGAAACTTTCTAAATCTTTGGTAATTTGTACAGGACGACGTGCAGGAGAAAGTAAGTGGATCAAAATATTTACTTTCCCATTGGCAAGTTTCGGCAATGATTTTAAACCGAATAACTCTTGTAATTTGACATGAAGTTCTGGTTCGATTCCATCATAATTCAAATGGATACGAGAGCCGGAAGGAACTTGGATGGATACTGGCGCCTCAGAATCAATCAAATTCAATCTTTCATAACCAACATAGGCTTTGAATGCTTCCAAAAATGGGAGTTTGTCTAAGGACAATTTCCCTGAATCAAAATTGATAAAGGGGAAAAGCCATTCCTTTGCTGTTTGTTTTAGATGCATCGGATCCACATTGAGATCCAAAACTCCAAAGCTGACTAAAAACCGGACGCGGTGATAAAAATGTTTTAATTCAGAATCTTTTATCCAATCTTCTTCCCAGTTGGTCTTTGTGATGTATTCTTCCAAAGCTAAACTTAGAATGGTCTCGTTTGACTCTTTGGATTCTTTTGAATCCAAAATCAGACCACCGAGACTTCTTTCTTCTTTTACCAAAAGAAAGGATTCCCCTCTTTGGTTGGTTCGTTTTTCGGAAACAACTTTTGTTTGAATTTGTTCTTTAAAACAATCTTCAATTAAATTTAAGTCCAAAGGCAAATAGTTTGTAATGTATAGGTCTTGGCCGAAGGAGAATGTATCCAAAACTAAAATACATTCAGGAATTTGAATGGAGGATGTATTCAGAATTCCTAATTTCCCATTTGAAAGTTTAAACTCTTTTCCCCCTTGGGTTTTGGCTTTTGCAATCCGATCTGGGAATCCAGATGCCAAATAAAAAAGTCGATTTTTCCCTGAGAGAATGGTAGAAAAATCGGTTTTTTCCCTGTAAATACGCAAAATTTGATCAAAAATGATACGTAATTCAAAAGGGAATTGAGAGGGATGATTCTCCTCCGGAAAGGTTTTTGCATCAGTCCCTGTGTTTTCTTTCCCAACTAACGAAACAATATCGGCAATGATATTTTCTTTTTCTTTGGGTAGGATTGCCAAAATTTTTCCCAACCGAATGGGGAGTGGGTATCGTAGGCATTCTTTCCCTAAGTTTGTTAAGTTTGTATTTGTATCCAAACAACCAAGGAGCTTCAACCGGTTTGTACTTCGGGCCACCGATCCTTTGATTGGTGAGTCCAAAAAAGGCAATTGATGGATTTCTTCTCCCCAAGATTTAATTTCTAAAACCAAACGATCAATATCTCCTTCCAGAATTTCCGGTTTGGTTCTGTCTAAAAAAGAATTTTCCTCATCTTTGGACCAAAGACGGTACACTAAACCTTTTCCTTCTCTTGCAGCTCGCCCTGCACGTTGTTTGGCGCTACTCAAACTGATTCGATCTTTGACTAAGTGAGAAACTCCAGATTCAGAATCAAAAATAACGTGTTTGTGGTATCCTGTATCAAAAACAATCCTAACACCGGGGATGGTCACAGAAGACTCCGCGATATTTGTGGAAAGGATGATTTTCTTTTTCCCGGAAAGCGAGGGTAGGAAGATTTTTTCTTGGTCGGATAAATCCATATCCCCATATAACCCGTAAACCACTGTGTTGGATTTGATCACAGTTAAAGATTCCAGTTGGTTTCTTAAGATTTGTATTTCCTTTTTCCCTGACAAAAATACAAGGATATCACCTTCTGTTTGTTCTACGGCTTTGGGGATTAAATCCAATAATCTTTCATTTATTTTTTTTTGAGAATCACCCATATGGAAAATTTCTAAAGGATGAGGGTTGGCACTGACATGGATGGGTTTTGTTTGGATCCCGATCGATTCGAAATTTTGACCTTCGAGTGTTGCAGACATAACAAGTATTTTTAAATCGTTCCGAAAGACTTCTTGGGTTCTACGGGCCAATGCAAAACATAAATCAGAGTCCATTCGTCTTTCGTGAAATTCATCAAAAACAATCAGTCCATATTCTTTTAGTTCTGGATCTGCGAGTAAAATTTTGGTTAAGATCCCATCGGTTACAAATTCAATCTTTGTATTTTTTCCGACCTTTGTATCAAACCGAACTCGGTACCCAACAGTTTCTCCCAATGATTCGTTTAGACTTTGGCTAATCCTTTTGGCAGCATTTTTTGAAGCGATACGCCTCGGTTCTAAAATACAAATTTTTTTCCCAAAGGAAAGGCCTGCTTTTAGAAGTTCCGTCGGCAGGACTGTTGTTTTTCCTGTCCCAGGTGGGGCGTCCAAAATGGTAACTGGATTTTTTTGGATCGAATCAACAATAGATTGTAAGGCGGCGAGTACAGGAAATGGATCCAAAGGAGGTGACACTTGTATTCTTATAGAAGAAATTCCTAAAGAAAAAATCAAACAATTTGTATTTTATTTTGAGAAATCGCAAGAATCGGGTTTTCAATATTTCGCAAATCAGTTAGGATTTTCATGTGGATTCCAATCACAAACACTATGAAATCATAAAAAACTCCATCGAATATCTTTTGGAGCATTTTGAAGAGCAACCCAATTTGGATGTTTTAGCAGAAAGGGTATCCTTAAGTCCTTTCCATTTTCAAAAAGTTTTCCGCGCTTGGGCTGGTGTATCCCCAAAAGAATTTTTACAATTTGTTACGATCTCTCACGCCAAACAATTGCTAAAGGAATCAAACATTTTGGATACAACTTATTCTCTCGGACTCTCTAGCACAGGACGATTGCATGATTTATTTGTAAAATTAGAAGCAATGACTCCTGGCGAATTCAAACGAGGAGGGGAGGGGATGGTTTTGCAATACGAAGTATTTCCTTCCGCTTTTGGAGAGATTCTTTTGGTGTCTTCTGAACGAGGAATCCAATCTCTTCAATTCATTGAATCTTTGGACCAAGGCATCCAGGAAACAAAAAAAGAATTTCCCAATGCGATTTGGAAAGAGGGAGGATCAAACGAACACCAAAAATTAAAAGACTACTTTCAAAATTTTGTATTCCCTGAATCTCCCGTCCCTCTCTATTTATACGGAACAGAATTTCAATTTAAAGTGTGGAAATCTTTATTAAAAATACCAATGGGAAGCCTTTGTACGTATGGAGATATTGCCGAATCCATAGGGCAACCCTCTGCACAGAGGGCCGTGGGAACAGCAATTGGCAAAAATCCCATTGCTTATCTCATTCCTTGTCACCGTGTGATCCAAACATCCGGTTTATTTGGTGGGTACAGGTGGGATCCAAATCGGAAACGAATGATCATTGCTTGGGAACAATCTAAAAAGATGTCACCAAACAATGATTTATTGAATTCGGGAAATATTGCCGAATAATGAATTTAGATATGTCTGGTGTGAGAGACAAGAAAGAATCCCACCAACAAAAAACTTTGTGCAATTAAATAGGTGACCCAGGGAACTTGGAATTCCCATTTTGGGTGTCTTGTTCCATTGATTGTTGTTTCTCCCATCACCGCATCGGAAAGAAGGAAAAACCCAGCACCAATTGCTAAATACATCCAAACTCCACCAAATGCTAGATAGGCGTTGAAACATAAAGAAACAAAAAAACACAAAATCAGCCCATAAACAAAGGCAGAAGCCATTACCCATTTAGAACGATTGGGATTGTACACTCGGAAGTAAAAAATCAGGGCTGGTAAAATTAATAATACAATGGTGACGGCATAAGGTAAAACACCGGTATAAAGTTCATTCCAAGAGGTTAGTTTCCAGAAGGATAATAAAAAGAAAACTTGGGCAATGGCAAAACTAAAAATTCCGCCAAGAACTGGATCTTCCATTTGTTTTTTAGCAATTGGGAACTGAAGGTTAAACCAATCTCCTAAAAAAGAAAACCCGATAGCGTATAGCGGATAAGCAAATCGTGCATGCCCTAATTGAAATAATAACCAAGCAAATAGTAGGATTTGAAAGGAAAATCCAATATAAATCCCACGGGAATGTTTTAGACGTTTGAGTGGATTTGGTTCGTCTTGCAATGTGAACCAATGGATAAAAAATGCCGAAATGATGGCAACAGGAATGGTTGTGAGAATTAAGTAGTATACCATGGTGTTATATTACCACCCACAAATAGAAAAAGCAAACGATAGTTTCATTCTTATGATCCCTTTTGTGAAATAATTATGGAGGTTAACTCCATAACAATATGTGTGGATTATCGTTATTGTAAGATGTTACTTTGATTGACTCGCTCCGCCATTTATGATAGCTCAAAGAAAAGGATCTTTATTCACGTTCCGCTGAAACAAATCGTATTGCTTGTGCATCGGCCAATTGTGCCACTGGTGGTACGGCAGGACAAACGGATTGGGTTCTCAAACCGAATAAAGAATACCGAAGGATTGATGGGGCAACTGTGATTGGTACGACAAACGCAAATGGAATCTTTGCTGCAGATCTGACAAATGAGATCTCAACTACAATCAGTGGGACATCGACAATTGCGACTGGTTTGAATTCGAATTGGACCGAAAGTGCCAATGATTGTTCCAATTTTACTGAGACACCACAGGAAATGTTTCCAATGGCAATCACACTAATAAATCAAAGGCAATTTTACTTGCAATGGGTAACGGCGGGTGTGACAGCACTTGGAAACTGGTTTGTGTGGAACAATAAAAAGGTTACTATATTTTTCAGTCATTCTTAAACATGTGCGGTTGGTTGCATTTGCCATGAATCTGCGTGTTTAGTAGTTTTCTAGCAAAGTCTTGATACGACTGTAACCCATGTGAGTGATCTAAAGTGTTACCGATGTGCCTTTCTATACAAAAAAGGCCCAACCATAATGTGACATAAGATCAATTATGGGAAGTTGCATATTGCTTCATAATTAATAGTATCTAAAATCAAAATAATGCTTCAAAAGTAAAAGTATTCGAAGTAACATTCT
>NZ_RQFW01000002.1 GCF_004770145.1 Leptospira bourretii
CAAACAATGGAACAATCGATAAATTTTTATCCGATGTGAAGAGTGGAAAATTTGTTCTACCGGGACCGAGTGGCAAACTTGAAAGAACAGCCAATTTTTTAGGAGCCGCATTAACAGAAACACAAATCACAGAAATCGAAGAACTCATCACACCATACGATCTACAAGCAAGATTATTAAGAACATCTAACTTAGCACAAGTAGACAGCCTATTACTCACATACGACGAAGACTTAAGAGACGCAGGAAAAGAACTGGCTTTACGCCAATCTCTCAGCCGCATCCAAACATCTTTAGCGCAAGGAACCATCCCGAATCTCACACAGTACCCAGCAGAGTTAAAAAACTATATCCTAACTGCCACATTTGAAGATTACGCAACTCGTAATGTGGATATGGGTGTACAAACATTAGCAAATGAGTTCGCAAGTTTGATGCGACTCAGTGATTCGGATAGAGATACCGTCATGACATATGCGGGAGAGAGAGGATCTAAAAATCCATCCACTTACCTTCCAGACTCTCTCAAAGAATATCATTTATTAAATACATACTACCAAAACTGGACAGATGATTTGTCCCCAGAAGATACAACAAGTCTTGCCAATTGGTTGAATACCAATGGTTATGA